>JAZNJO010000028.1:0-44077 GCA_045578085.1 Acutalibacteraceae bacterium
TCTCATCTCTAATATTTCTTTTTCATATTCGTTTATATGACGATAATTTCTTGACATAACAAAACCTCCTATGGTAGTTGTTTTAATTCTACCATAGGAGGTCGCTTTTTTCTATTGTCCGTTTTTACTGGACCTGTGCAAGTTTCCTCTGCACCGTTTTTCTTTTATGTATCGGCTTTGTGTATCCATTCCTCCACTAAGCGCACGCCGCAGGCGATGCAATCGTGACACGAGCACAGCATATCGCCACCGGTCAGGCCCTTAATGACCTCGCACACGCCGCTGCCGCAGTGGGCGACAAAGGCTTCGCTCATCTTGGCGCATACCTGGTAGGTGTCCATCTTGCTGGCGGGGTCGGTGGGGTTGGCACACAGCATACCCGCCGCGAATACGGCGCCTGACAGAGCGCCGCAGGTTTGGGTGCGGCCACCCATTCCCGCTCCGAAGCCTTCGGTGGCGCATTTGACAAGGGCAGGGTCTAACCCCATCTCTTTGCAGAAGGAAAGGGCCACCGCTTGGGCACAGTTGTAGCCTTGGTCGTGATACGCTTTGGCTAAATTAAGTTTATTTTCAATCACGGTTATTCTCCTTAAAGAATTACAGAATCTCTTCCAGCTTTGCCAGATCCTCGTCGGTGGTGGCCCAGCAGGTGGCGAACCGCACCACCGTGTGGTTGTCGCCTGCCGGTTCCCAGATGCTGAAGCCCACCTTGGGTTGCAGCTCGCGGAGCTTTTCGTTCTCCAACAATACAAACTGCTGGTTGGTGGGGGTGGCTTTAAAGAATGTGTAGCCCTTGCGCAGGAATAATTCCTTCATTTTCTCCGCCATATCGATGGCGTGACGGCTGATGTCAAAATACAGCCCGTCGGTGAAGAGAGTGTCGAACTGCACCCCCAGCAGACGGCCCTTGGCCACCATGGCGCCGTGCTGCTTGACGATGGTGGGGAACTGCTCCGGCATCAGTCCGGGACGGAACACCACCGCTTCGCCGCAGAGGGCGCCCACTTTGGTGCCGCCGATGTAGAACACGTCGCACAGCTCACTCAACAGGGCGGGGGTCACATCGGTGTCATAGCTCATCAGACCGTAACCCAGCCGGGCACCGTCCAGAAACAGTGGGATACGATATTCCTTGCACACCTCAGACAGGGCTGCCAACTCTTCGGCAGTATAGAGGGTGCCGTATTCGGTGGGATGGGAGATATACACCATGCCCGGCTTGACCATATGGGGCCAGGTGGGGTCGGCATAGAAGGCGCGGATATACTGAGCTACCTCGGCGGCATCCAGCTTGCCATCGTGGGCGGGCAGCGCCAGCACCTTGTGGCCGGTGTGCTCGATGGCACCCGCCTCGTGGGCGTTGACGTGGCCGGTGACGGCGGAGATGACCCCCTCATAGGGGCGCAGCAGGCTGTCGATGATGACCGCATTGGTCTGGGTGCCGCCGGTGAGGAAATACACGTCGTGGTCGGGGCAGTCAAAGGCGGCTTTGATCTTTTCTTTGGCGCTGTCGGACCAGCAGTCGTTGCCGTAGCCCGGCTGGATCGTCAGGTTGGTGGCGGCGAAGGCTTCCAGAATTTTGGGGTGCGCCCCCTGCAAATAATCGCATTCAAAAGAAAACATAGTTTTTTACTCCTTTTCGTTGTTGATGGTGGCCTCTACCCGGTAGATGGGCAGCCCCTGTTCCATAAATCGCCGCTCATATTCAGTGACGATGTTATCCTCGATGCCGTCGGCGTGCAGGTCGAGCGAGACGTGGCGCAGGGTGTAGCCGCATTGGGACATCTGCTCCAAGGAATACTGAAAGAATACGCGCCCGTCGGTTTTTTGAATGAGGGTAGCCGCAGGGGCGAGGAGTTTCTTGTACATCGTCAGGAAATGGGAATGGGTCAGCCGATGGGTGGCTTGCCGCTTCTTGGGGAAGGGGGTGGAGAAGTTGAGATACAGCCGTCGGATGCTGTGGGGCGGAATGAAGCGGTCCAGATACTCCGCATTGCCGTAAAGGAAGCGGATGTTGGTCAGTCCCCGTGCCTGTGCCGCCTCGCAGGCGGAGACCAGTACGTTGGCGTACAGCTCCACCGCCAGAAAGTTTACGTCGGGGTGGCGGGCAGCCAATTCACAGATAAAGCCTCCCTTGCCGCATCCGATTTCCAATTCCACGGGGTTGTCGTTGCCGAACAGGGTGGGGAAATCCAGATAGCGAGGAGCCTCGTCTGAATCGAAGCGCACCGTGTCCACCCGCAGGCTGAGCATCAGCTCGGAGCAGAGATCAAGGCGTTCATCCAAGTGCTTTTTTCGCCGCATACGCATGGAAAATCTTCTCCTTTTGCAAATAATACTGGAAATTTGGCGGAATATGTGTTAAAATAAAATGTGTGTGTCGTTTTGTCACAGCTTGATGACCAGTTCGGTCCCTGCCCGACGAAGACCGGCATCACCGGTGAGAACCGCTAAATTACTGCGATACAGCAGGGCCGGATCCGCGAGAAATTGCTCCTTGATCTGCTCCGCTTGCCACGGATCGGTGACCCGCAGGGTGACGCTCAGCAGATCCTGTCCACGGTCCTGTACCGAGCAGGTGACGGCATAGCCGCCCTCTTCCAGAGGACGCACGTCCACCTTGTTGTCTCGTTCGATCTCGCGACGGCGCAGCAGTTGCAGGGCGGCCTTCACCGACCGCTCCCGCAGGGTGTAGGGAACCCGTACCCCCAGACTCTGTCCAATCTGGGCACCGGTCACGGTGGTAGCCAGCAAGCGATCCTCGCTCTCTGCCAAATGTTGCAGACGGATCAGGTCCTCGATGGCCTCTTCGGTATCAAAATAGTTGGCCATACCGCCGCCGATGATGATGTCGGTCAGGGCGTCCCGATGAATGGGCTTGCCCACGGTATCCAGCATATAGCACAGCAGGATGCGTATCTCCTGTGAATTGGTCAGGCCGCCCGGCTCTACGCCGGCCATAAAAGCGTCTGCCATAGGGGGAAAACTCCTTTTTGTTTAGACTCGCTCCCGGTGAGGAGCGCAACAATTGTCATTATACACTATGTAAGGAAAAAAGAAAAGAAGGAATCGCGATTTTTTCGTAGCGAAAGGGGAATATTTTTATGAAAGCTTTGCGTAAGGTAGGCATCATAGGTCTGCTGGCAGCATTGTTGCTGGGCGGTTGCGGTAAACCTGCTCCTGAGACCAGTGATCTGGATTACAGCACGCTCATCGTACCGGCGGTGGATCTGACCATCACCGAGTGCATCACCGAGCAACAGCTCACCACCGCGGTGGGCTATCCTATGCATCTGTTGGGCGTGTATGAGGAAAATACCCAGGCGGTATATCTCTCCGAGGACGGCGACTGTCAGGTGACCATCCATATGATGAATCAGACCCGCGCCGGCTTTGAGGCGCAGGTGGCAGCGGCCACGGTGCCTATGATTATGCAGGAGGGCGTGGGCGAGGTGGCCTATTGGTATGAGGGCGCCGCGCAACTGATGGTGTTCAGCGACGGCTATGCGCTGGATGTGGCGGTATCCTGCGCCGACACAGCGGGTATGGAGCCTCAGACCCGTCAGGTGGCAGAGTTGATCCTCAGCCGTTTACAACAACCCTAAGCGTACCGATATTTTTAGAGAATGAAGGGTTCATAGGATGAATGACCAAATGACCTTTTTGTGGGAGCGCACCTGGGCGCAGGTGGATATGAACGCCATCCGCCACAATTACAACGTAATACGAGGTGCATTGCCCTCGTCGGTGAAACTCTGTTGTGTGGTCAAGGCCAACGCTTACGGCCACGGCGCAGGCAAACTGGCTCCTCTGTATGAGCAGTTGGGAGTAGACTGGTTTGCGGTGTCCAATATTGAGGAAGCCTTGCAGCTGCGCCGTTACGGGGTCACCCGCCCGGTGCTGATTCTGGGGTATACCCCCACCACCTGCGCCGCTTTATTGGCGGAAAACGACTTTTCCCAGTGTGTCTATTCCGCTGAGTATGGACGGCGGCTGTCCGCTGCCGCCGCAGAGAGCGGTGTGACGGTGAAAATCCACGTTAAACTGGATACGGGTATGGGCCGACTGGGCTTCCGTGTCCCCGGTGACGGCGAGGATTCGGTGGTCGGTGCCGTGGAGGTGTGCCGTCTGTCCGCCCTTGAAGCGGAGGGCGTGTTCACTCACTTTGCCACCGCCGACGAAGGGGAAGAGGGCGATGCCTTCTTCCACGGACAGGAGGAACGGTTTATTGAGGCGCTCAACGCTTTTGCGGCGGCGGGGATTCGGTTTCCCATTCGCCACTGCGCCAACTCGGCGGCCCTGTCCGATCATCCTGCCTGTCGGATGGATATGGTGCGGGCGGGCATCGTGCTGTACGGCTTACAGCCTTCTGCCGACCTGCGAGAGCCCCTGCCCTTAATGCCGGCGATGAGCCTTAAATCCGTGGTATCCCATGTGAAGACCGTGCAGAAAGGGGCCACCGTCAGTTACGGACGCACCTTCAACGCCCCCTGTGAGATGCGTATCGCTACCGTGCCCATCGGATACGCCGACGGCTTCTGGCGGCAGAGCGGACCCGGCGGCGTGCGCCTGACCGTGCGTGGTCAGCAGGCACCGATTTTGGGCCGGGTGTGTATGGACCAGTTGATGCTGGATGTGAGTCATATTCCCGAGGTGCAGATTGGGGACGAGGTGACGGTATTCGGCACCGCCCCCGCCATGACTGCCGAGGAGATTGCCACTTGCAATGGTACCATCGGCTATGAGATCATCTGTGCTGTGGGAGAGCGGGTACCCCGTCTGTATATGGAGGATGGGCAACTGGTGGATGCGCTGGATAACCTGCTGAGATAAGGGTGACGACTATGTTTGATGCGATAAAAATTAAGAATCAATGCGTGGAATGGATTCGCTGCTTCTTTACAGAGAACGGTCCTGACTGCAATGCGGTAGTGGGCATCTCCGGTGGCAAGGACAGTTCTGTGGTAGCAGCACTGTGTGTAGAAGCGCTGGGTGCCCAGCGGGTAATCGGTGTGCTGATGCCCTGCGGCGAGCAGGCGGATATCGACTGCTCCCTGCAACTGGTGAACCACTTGGGTATCCGCTATTATACGGTGAATATTCAGGCGGCGGTGGAGGGGCTCAAAGGCGCGATGCCCGAGTCCTTGCCCTTGTCTACTCAGAGTGTCACCAATCTGCCGCCCCGCATTCGGATGGCGACGGTGTATGCTGTGTCTCAGAGTGTTAACGGTCGGGTGGCCAACACCTGTAATTTATCCGAGGACTGGGTAGGGTATTCCACCCGTTACGGCGATTCGGTGGGAGATTTCAGTCCCCTGTCCCGTCTGACGGTAGCAGAGGTCAAGGCGATTGGCCATGTGTTGGGATTGCCCTACGAATTGGTGGAGAAAGTGCCCATCGACGGTCTGTGCGGTAAAACCGACGAGGACAATCTGGGTTTCACCTATGCGGAGCTGGATCGGTACATTCGCACCGGTGAGATTGAGGACGCAGACAAAAAGGCGCGGATCGATCGGATGCACCGCATCAATCAGTTTAAGTTGGAACTGATGCCGATTTTTGAGCCGGATTTTGAATAAGAAAGTATAAAAGCACCTGCGACAGTGAGTCGCAGGTGCTTTTTTATCACTTGATGATCTCTTGGGCATAGCGGACACCCTCCATGGCATCCTTGGCGTAATGGTCGGCGCCAATGGAGACGGCATAGTCCTCTGTCAACACTGCACCTCCCACCATGACTTTGCAGGTGGGGGCGTTTTGGTGGAGCAGACGGATGGTCTCTTCCATAGCGGGGACGGTAGTGGTCATTAGGGCGCTCAGTCCTACCAGCGGGGAGCGGTGCTCTGTTACTGCTGCCAAAATCGTCTCAGGGGACACATCCCGTCCCAAATCGATGACGGCAAAACCGTAGTTTTCCATCAGCAGTTTCACAATATTTTTGCCGATGTCGTGAATATCGCCTTTGACCGTCGCCAGCACCACGGGTCCTCGTGTAGCGGCCTTTTCCGAGGGCATAGCGGCCTTGATTTGTTCGAAGGCGCATTTCGCCGCTTCGGCGGCCATCAGCAGTTGAGGCAGGAAGATGGACTTGTTCTCAAACCCTTCTCCCACGGCGTTGAGGGCGGGGAGAATATGCTCATTCACAATGGCAAGAGGCTCCCGCTCGGTCAGAAGCTCGGCGGTGAGGGCGCTCGCCTTGTCCCGCAGACCTTTCATCACCGCCTCGGTCAAAGGGGCAGTGGCTACCGCGGCGGTTACGGGTGTAGGCGCCGTAATGGTGGCGGTGGTGAGAGTGGGCGCGATTTGGGTATAGGTGACGAAATGCTTGTCCAATCCCGTCAGCGCTCGATAGGTGTGGTATACCTTCATCATTTCGGTGGCGTGGGGGTTCATAATGGCGGCAGACAAGCCGTTTTCCAGTGCCATCGCGAAGAAGGTGCCAGCCAGTGCCTCTCGATTGGGCAGACCGAAGGAAACGTTGGACACCCCCAGCGAGGTGTGACAGCCCAGCTCCTCCCGTATGCGGCGCAGAGCCGTCAAGGTGGTGCGAGCGGCGGTAGGGTCGGCACTTACTGCCATAGTGAGGGTGTCGAAAATAACGTCCTTTTTAGCAATGCCGTAGGCGGCGGCGGTAGCGAGTATCTTCTTAGCAATGGCTACTCGTCCTTCGATGGTGGCGGGGATGCCCTCTTCGTCCAGTGTCAGGGCGATGATGGCGCCGCCGTATTTTTTCGCCAGAGGGAATACCGCGTCCATACTCTCTTGCTTGCCGCTCACTGAATTGATGAGCGCCTTGCCGTTGTAACGGCGCAGGGCGGACTCCATAGCGGCGGTGTCGGCGGTGTCGATTTGCAGGGGCAGGTCGGTGACCTCTTGCAGAGCGCACACCGTTTCGGTGAGCAGACGGGTCTCGTCCACCTCGGGCAGACCTACGTTCACATCCAGCAGATGGACGCCTTTTTCCTGTTGAGCCAGTCCTTCGTTAAGAATATATCCCATATCCCCTTCCAGCACCGCCTGCTTGAAGCGTTTTTTGCCGGTGGGGTTGATGCGCTCGCCGATGAGCAGTGGCTCCCGATCAAAGACCACCGCGTGGGTGTAAGAGGATACCACGGTGCGCCCTTTGTCAACGAGAGGGGCAGGGGATGCGGCGGTGAGGGGGGACAGGGCGCGGATATAATCGGGGGTGGTGCCGCAGCAACCGCCCACCACACGAACGCCTCGACGGATATAGTCTTCCATTTCGGCGGCGAAATCTGCGGGGGACACGTCAAAGAGGGTGCGTCCGTCCTCTACACGAGGCAGACCGGCGTTGGGCTTGAGCAGCACCGGCACCGAGGCGCAAGCGAGCAGTTCCTCTATCACGGGGGCTAGCTGACGGGGTCCCAGTGAACAGTTGGCACCGATGGCGTCCGCCCCCATACCTTCCAGCAGAGCCACCATAGCCGCGGGGGTGGCACCAGTCATCAGTTTGCCGTCGGCGCCATAGGCATTGGATACCAGCACGGGCAGGTCGCTATTCTCCTTGGCGGCCAGCAGGGCGGCCTTGGTCTCGTAGCTGTCGTTCATGGTCTCGATGAGGATCAGGTCCACGCCTGCGGCCACGCCCAGACGGACGGTGCGGGCAAAGACCTCTACCGCCTCTTCGAAGTCCAGATCGCCTAAGGGGCGCAGCAATTTTCCCGTGGGGCCGATATCCAGGGCTACAAAGGTGGGGTGGGACACGGTGGCCTCGGCCTGCGCCTGGCGGGCGTTGACCACGGCGGCAGTCACCACCGCGGCCAGTTCCTCCTCCTTATAGTGGAAAACGTTGGCGCCGAAGGTGTTGGTGGACACCACGTGACTGCCCGCTTCATAGTAGGCCCGGTGGATGGCGGTTACCGCCTCAGGGTGGGTGAGGTTCCATTCCTCGGGCAGTTCTCCCGCCGCCAGCCCCTGTTGTTGCAACAGGGTGCCCATTCCTCCGTCCAAACAGACGATATTCTCTTTCAGAAATGTGCGAAAATCCATACTCGTTCCTTACTTTCCGATAATATCCGACAGGTTTTCCAGAATCTTTTGTGCCACGTCCGGCTTGTTCATAGAGTATACGTGTACGTTTGTGATGCCGTTGGCGTACAGATCGATGATCTGGTCGGTGGCATAGGCAATACCCGCCTGCTTCATTGCCGCAGGATCGCTGCCGAATTTGTCCACCAAGCTCTTGAACCGCTGAGGCACGAAGGAGCCGGACAACTCAATGGCGCGGGCCACCTGCCCGCCGTTGGTGATGGGCATAATGCCCGGTACCACGGGGACGGTGATACCCGCTTGACGAATTTTATAGAGGAAGTTATATAAGAGATTGTTGTCAAAAAACATTTGGGTGGTGAGGAAATCACACCCTGCGTCCACCTTTTCTTTAAGATAGCGGATGTCCTCGGTCTGACTGTCGCTCTCGGGATGCACCTCGGGGTAGCAGGCACCGCCTACACAGAAGTCTCCTGTTTCTTTCAGTTCACGGATGAGGTCCACCGCGTGACGATAGTCCCATCGGCTGCGGTCTGCTCCTTGCATCGCCGTGGGGATATCTCCCCGCAACGCCATCACGTTCTGAATGCCCGCTTCGCGGATGGCGGCAATCTTCTCCCGCACCGTGTCGCGGGTGGAGGAGACGCAGGTCAGGTGAGCCAGCGTAGGCACACTGTATTGTTCTTTGATATTCTTGGCAATATCCAGCGTGTAGCGGCTGGTGCCGCCGCCTGCACCGTAGGTCACGCTCATATAGGCAGGGCGCATACGGGCGATCTCCTCGGTGGCGGTCTTTACGCTGCCGAAACTCGACTCGGTCTTGGGCGGAAACACCTCAAAGGACAGAGACAGGGTGCTTTGATGCAGTAAGTCTTTGATTTTCATACCAATCACCTTCTCAATAATTCATTATACACCCATTGATAGAAAGAAATCAAGTGGGCAAAAAAAGTGAAAAGCCGCCCGCCATAAAGGCGGACGACTTTTCGGTAGGGGAATGGGGTGTAATATCAAGAGAATCATTCGTATTACGGCGTGGTATAGACGACGGATGTTGTCGGACGAGCGCCTTTGCTGGTGGTGGTTGCCGTATCTTCGTCGGTGGTGGCGGGGGTGTAGGGAACAACCCGATCCTTCTCCACGGTGGCGTTTTCCAGCACGTAGGCAAGGAAATCCGCCGCTACCTGTTCACCGATGTAAAACGCCTTACCGTTCTGAAACAGATTGGTAAAGAGATAGCCGTCTTCCGACACAGAGAGCGCATAACTTACTCCCAGTGTGGGAATCTGCAGAGAAATGTCGATGGTGTCGAAAAAGTTCATACGATCCTCATAAACGTTGGGCAGGGTGGGATCGAAAAACAGGCGCTGCCACAGCTCGTCTTGGGGCAGGGGATTGTAGGTGGTATCGTGGAAATTCAACTCCTCGTCTCGATACGTGTAATAGATTTTACCGAGGGTGACGGTTTGCTCCATATTGAGATCCCGAATCATATCCCCCAAGGTGGCGGGGATATAGTCACCATTGACCGCCGGATAGTAGACCGGATCCTCCTCATAGCGCACCGCCACAGCGGCATCGGAAAGGATGTCCTTGACCGTATACAGATGGAGGTTGGCGGTGTGGGTGGTGTCGGTGTAAATATCGTATCCGGTAGCGGTGATGGTGGTGATATAGTCGCCGATCACGCTCTCTGCCAGCGGTTTTTCGGTCACGGCATAATGGAACATGGTGGTGTTCCACTCGAAACGGCTATATTTCTCCACGATGGATTTTTCATCCCACCTTTTAACGTAGGCTATTTCGTTTCTTGTAGTGGTGGTATAGTTTTCCGTGGTGGTCTTTATAACCGTGGTTTCGGTTTGCCCCCCCTTATCGGTGGTGGTGATGTGTGTATGGCCGGTGGTGGTTGTAGTGATCTTTTGAGTGGTGGTGTCCTTTGTGCTATTGCCGGTGATCTTTTGGGTTTGGGTTTGCCGAGTGTCGTTTTTGGTGGTGGTGTGGTCGGTTTCCGTGCCTACGGTGGTCAGGGGAGTGGTGGTATCGTTTTTGTCGGTCACGTCCAACGAAATGTCGCCGCTGTCGGTATCCTCGGAGCCCAGTTCGTTCTCGGTGGTGTTGGTGCTCTCCTGAGAGGTGTCGGAGCTGTCGGGTGTGGGATAGCAGGCGATGGGAGGTGTTTCCTGTTTCCAGGGTTGAGTAAGTGCGATGCCGCCGGTGAGCACCACCGCTGCCGCTATGGCGGCGATACGGGGCAGCCAAAGCCGTACAACCACTCGACCGGGTCGGTCAGCATCGGTTACAAACGTTTCATCGATATCACCAAAGAGATGTTGCAGTCGTTCTTCTTGTTTCATAGTGTGATATGCTCCTTTTCCAAAAATTTTTTCAGCGCCTGACGGGAGCGGGAGAGGACCATCTTGATGCGGCTCTCCTTGTAGCCGTAGGCTGCGGCAATCGTTCCAATGGGATCGCCGTACCAGTGGCGGCAGATGAAGATGCGACGCTGTTCGGCGGGCAGACTGCCTAAAAAGCGGTTGAGAGCCTCCCGTATCGCCAGATCGTCGGCAGGGTCGCCCTCGCTTCGGGGCAGGCAATCACGCCACTCTTCCAGCAGGGTGAGATAATTACCGCCGCCTCGTCTTTCGGCGGTGAGAGCGGCGCAACGGTTCAGCGCCAGATGGCGTGCGATCTTGCCAAGATAGGTAGCCAGTCGTTGGGGTTGGTGAGGAGGGATGGAATTCCACGCCCGCAGATAGGTGTCGTTGACACACTCCTGCGCGTCCTGCTCGTTTTGCAGGATATTAAGGGCGATGCGGTGCAGATAGCGGCTGTATTTTTGTTGAGTCTCGGTGAGCGCACTCTCATTCCGATCAAAATACAACGCGACGATGCGGCTGTCCTCCATCTTTTCTCCTCCTCGACTTTGTTTAAAAGGCCTTTCACCTATATACACAGATTTTTCCGTCAGAAGGTCACAAACTTTTGGAAAAAGATTCTGTTTTTTATTTTACATTTTGCCTTAACGATCGTCAATACGCCCGTCGGCGGGTAGAAACCAAGCGGATAAAAGTGAAAAGCCGCCCGCCATAAAGGCGGACGACTTTTCGGTAGGGGAATGGGGAAGATCTGTGAAGTGGAGAGGCCTTTTAGTCGGTCGCGGTTACTCAACGCTTGTTTGCGTGCAGTGGTTCTGCACGTAATCCCAAAAGGCGGAGGCCGTTTCTTCTCCGATATAAAAGGCCTTGCCGGAAGACAGCAGATCGGTGTAAAGGTAACCGTCCTTCGACACCGTCAGGATGCCGTATTCGTCGAGCACAGGGAGACTGATTGATACGTTGATGGTGTCGGAAAAGGTCATACTTTCTTCATAGATGTTAGGGAGAGAGGCGTTGGACAGAAGCAGTTCACACAGCGTTTCTGTGGTCAGTCCGGTATATTCCGCTTCGTGTACGTTGTTTTCCTCGTCTGCATACGCGTAATGGATGGTTCCTACCTCTAAGTACTTGGCAAGCCATAAATCGTTGACCAGTTTTCCGAGCGTGGTGGGCCAATACCCCTTATTGGTAGCAGGATAATAGGTGGAGTCGCTCCCGTACCGGATAGCGACCGCCGCCGACATATGGATACCGTTAACGTAGGCAAGGTGGGCGGTTATGGTATGGTCTGTGTTGTCGTCGTGGCCGGAGACGGTAATGTCGGTAATGGGTGAACTCAGATCCGAGCGGTTCACGGGAACTTTCTTCACTTGATAGAGCGAGGTGGGCGTATTCCACCGGAACGTGGGGAATACGTCTATGATGGATGTGCCACTCCACGGAAGGGTGGTAGTAGTGGCTGTTTGGGTGGTCCAGGTCGTTATGGTACACTTAGAGGTGGTTTTCGCGTTGGTTTGAGTCGTAGTTTTGGCGGTGGTTTTCGCGTTGGTTTTCATACTGCCTTTGGCGGTGGTCTTCAATGTGCTTTTGGTGACGGTTCCCGCGTTATGCGTCGCGGTAGGAATGATATAGGTTTTGTCGGTGGTGCTCTTGTCGGTATGTTTTGTTGTTTTACCTCCGGAGGTGTAGCTTTTACTTGTGTATTGGGTAGTGTGACTCGTTATGACGGAGGAGGAAACCGTCGTTTGACTGTCGGTGGTGGTGCTGTCCTCCGTGGCAGAGGAGTCCTCAGCTTGTGTGGCGGTCAGATTGGTCGTAGTAGAGGTAGTTGTATCCTCCTGTGAACTGTCGTCGGAGGTAGGTGGCGTGATGGGGAGAGGGCTCTGCTCCCACCAGGGGCCCAAGGCAATGCCGACGGTGAGCACCACTGCCGCCGCGACGGCGGCAAGGCGGGGCAGCCATACGTACAGAAGGGCGGTGGGCTGAGCGGCATCCTCGATCAGTTCGTCCTCAATGCCGCCGAACAGGCGATGCAGACGTTCTTCTCGTTTCATATCGTAACGTTCTCCTTTTCCAAAAACTCTTTCAGTTCCTGCCGAGTGCGGAACAGTTGCGTTTTGATACGGCTCTCACTGCCGCCGAAGGCGGCCGCCAGATCCTCAATGGAATCCCCGTACCAATAGCGCCGAATGAACAAACGGCGATGTCGGACGGGCAGACTCCGCAGGAAGCGATTGAGCGTCTCCTGTACAGTTACTTCGTCCTCTACCTGTCCTGCGGCGGAGGGCAGGCAGTCCCGCCATTCTTCCAGCAGAGAGACAATGGTGCCGCCGCCCCGTTTTTGGGCGGTGTTGGCCGCATAGCGATCCAGCGCCAAATGGCGGGCAATCTTGCCCAAAAAGGCGCAGAGCCGCTGGGGACGGTGAGGTGGAATGGCGTTCCACGCTCGCAGATAGGTGTCGTTGACGCATTCCTGAGCGTCCTGTTCGTTTTGCAAAACGTTATACGTAATGCGGTGCAGGTAGCCGCTGTATTTTTGCTGGGTCTCAATGAGCGCGCGCTGGTCCCGTTCCCAGTACAGTGCTACGATGCGATGATCTTCCATTCCCATTCCCATTCACCTCCAAGACTCCTTTCGGAGTCCTTCATCTCTATACACGGCAAATACTGTCAAAAGGTTACTGATTTTTGGAAAAAATTTTTCTTTTTCATTATACACCTTTTTTCTGCCAAAAAGCAACAAAAAAGCCGCATTCCCACGGGCGGGAATGCGGCTACTATCATTATTAGGTTATTTCAGGGCGTCCATAGACTGGGTCAGCAGGGTCAGTTTCTCTTGCAGACCATTGGCCTGCTCACGTGCGCCGTTGACCACGGCCTCGGGAGCTTTGTCGGTGAAGGCCTTGTTGTTCAGACGTGCCAGCACGCCGTCCAGCTGCTTCTTCACGTTGTTGTATTCCCGTTCGAGACGGGCCAACTCCGCAGCCTTATCTACCAGGGCGTCCATGGGGATCTTGACGGTGGCGGCGGCGGTGACGATGCTCACGGCACCCGCCACCTCATAGCTGTCGCCCACGTACACGTCGGCGGCAGAGGCCAGACGCTGTAAGAAGGGAATACCGGCGGTGAAGGTGTCCGCAAAGGCAGTCTCGATATACAGATCCGCCTTCTTGGAGGGGGGCACGTTCATCTCGGCACGGCGGTTACGGATGCCGCGAATGGCTTCCATGATGCGCTCCATCTCCTTCTCCTCGGCGGGGAAGTCGAGAGCATCGTCGTAGACGGGCCATTCCGCGATCATCAGGCTGTCGCCCTCGTGGGGCAGGGTCTGCCAGATCTCCTCGGTGATGAAGGGCATAAAGGGATGTAGGAGTTTCAGCATGCCGGTCATCACGTACAGCAGCACGCGGCGGGCGCTGTCGGCACCCTCACCCTGTAAGCGGGACTTGCACAATTCAATGTACCAGTCGCAGAAATTATCCCAGATAAAGTCGTACAGCTTGCTGACCGCAATACCCAGCTCGAACTTCTCCAAGTTGTCGGTGACGGCTTTGGTCAATTCGTTGAAGCGGGACAGGATCCACTTGTCCTCCAACATCAGATCGGCGGGCAGGGTCAGGGGGATCTCGTGACCCTCAAAGTTCATCAGCAGGAAGCGGGCGGCGTTCCACAGCTTGTTGGCAAAGTTGCGAGAGGCCTCCACCTTGTCGGTCATATAGCGCATATCGTTGCCGGGGCTGTTTCCGGTGGCCAGCATAAAGCGCAGGGCGTCAGCACCGTACTTATCGATCTCCTCCAAGGGATCCACGCCGTTGCCCAAGGACTTGGACATCTTGCGACCCTGACTGTCGCGGACCAGACCGTGGATGAGCACCGTTTTAAAGGGGCTCTTGCCCGTATAGGCCAGACCGGAGAAGATCATACGGCTTACCCAGAAGCCGATGATGTCGTAGCCGGTGACCAGCGTGTCGGTGGGATAGAAATAATCCAGCTCCTCGGTCTCATTGGGCCAACCCAGAGTGGAGAAGGGCCACAGAGCAGAGGAGAACCAGGTATCCAGCGTGTCGGGGTCCTGGGACAGGTGCGCACCGCCGCACTTGGGGCAGACGGTGGGGGCCTCCTTGGCCACTACGGTCTCGCCGCAGTCGTCGCAGTACCAAGCGGGGATGCGGTGACCCCACCACAGCTGACGGGAAATACACCAGTCGCGGGTGGCGCGCATCCAGTTGAGGTAGTTCTTGGTGAAGCGCTCGGGGACAAAGGTGATCTCCCCTTTCTCCACCGCCTCGATGGCGGGACCTGCCAGAGGCTCCATTTTGACGAACCACTGTTTGGACACCATAGGCTCAATGGTCTGATGGCAACGATAGCAGGTGCCCACGTCGTGTTTGAGATCCTCGGTCTCTTTGAGGTAGCCGCCCTCTTCCAGGTCGGCCAGAATAGCCTTGCGAGCCTCCATAGTGGTCATACCCGCGTACTTGCCGCAGTCCAGCACGGCGGGCTCGTCGGCGGCTGCTTTACCGGAGGCAATGTACTCATCGGCGGCGGCCTTGTCAGCGGCACCGGTCATATGACCGTCGTAGGTGAAGCACCGCACCATAGGCAGGTTATGACGGCGACCCACCTCGAAGTCGTTGGGGTCGTGGGCGGGGGTGATCTTTACCACACCGGTGCCCTTGGTCATATCCGCGTGCTCGTCGCACACAATGGGGATCTCCTTATCCAGCAAGGGCAGGATCACGTGGCAGCCGTGCAGGTGCATATAGCGCTCATCCTCGGCGTTGATGGCCACGGCGGTATCGCCCAGCATGGTCTCGGGACGAGTGGTGGCCAGCTCCAGCTTTTCGCCCGTCTCCTTGACGGTGTAGAGCAGGTGCCAGAAGTGACCGTCCTTTTCTTCGTATTCCACCTCAGCGTCGGAGATAGAAGTATTACAGGTGGGACACCAGTTGACCATACGGTTGCCACGGTAGATGAGACCCTGCTCGTACAGACGGATGAAGACCTCCTTCACTGCCGCAGAGCAACCCTCGTCCAGCGTAAAGCGCTCACGCTCCCAGTCGCAGCTGGAACCGATGGTTTTCAGCTGGCTGACGATGCGATTGCCGTATTTCTCTTTCCAGGCCCAAGCCCGCTCCAAGAAGCCGTCCCGACCCAGCATCTCCTTGGTCAGACCCTCTTCTCGCATCGCCTCGACCACTTTGGCCTCGGTGGCGATGGAGGCGTGGTCGGTGCCGGGCATCCACAGGGCCTCATAGCCCTGCATCCGCCGCCAGCGGATGAGGATGTCCTGCAAGGTGTTATCCAGTGCGTGCCCCATATGCAGCTGACCCGTGATGTTGGGGGGCGGCATCATAATGGTGTAGGGCTTTTTCTCCTTGCCGTTCTTATCTTTGGCGTGGGCAGTGGCGTGGAAGTAGTTGCCGTCCACCCAGAATTGATAGGTGCGTTTTTCTACCTCGTGGGGATCGTACACCTTTGCCAGTTCTTTCTGTGCCATTGGTTTTCGTCCTTTCTTATCGGGTCATCACCCGGATAATCTCACCCGTATAGACACGGTGATAGTCGTTGTTGTAACAGTCTTCCACCGCGGGGTCGATAAACCCGGCAGGGTCGATATCCTGTGCCGCCATCTTGCGGCAGATCATAACGGTTTTCGCCTCGTCAAAATAGGGAGCCTCAGCGTCGTAGCGCAGGGACAGACCCGCCTCGGCGATCTTATCCCGCTCCCGACCGGAAACGGTGCCGCAAAGTTTGAGTGCGTCGCGGTATTCTTCGTCGAAGAAACAGAGGGAATAATAGTCCTCCCGCTCGGTGAATTCGTAGGTGTAGCGAGTGGGACGGATAAAAGCAAAGCTCACCGGCTTGCGCCACAGAATACCCAGACCGCCCCAGCTGGCGGTCATAGTGTTAGCCTTTTTCTCGTTGCCTGCCGTAATCAGCATCCACTGCTTGTCAATCATCTGAAAGGGATTGCCCTCCAGCTCGTAGGGAGAAATGACCTTAAACTCGTTCATATCTCGCACCTCAATGAATGGCGCTGCCGGGGGTCATCCCATCTACGAACAGCACCTTGACGTCCTCTTCACCCTCGGCGGTGCGGTCGGTGGCAGCTAGGATCATACCCTGACTCTCCACACCGCAGAGTACCGCGGGTTTCAGGTTGGCTACCAGCACCACCCGACGGCCGATCAGATCCTCGGGTTTATACCACTTGGCGATTCCGGAGGCCACGGTGCGGGGGGCATCGGTGCCGTCGTTGAGGGTGAGTTTCAGCAGCTTTTTGGCCTTCTTGATAGGCTCGCAGGCAGTGACCTCCGCCACCCGCAGATCCACCTTGAAGAAATCGTCGATGGTGATCTGGGGCAGGAACACGATGCCCTCTTTCTCTTCCTCGGCTTGGGCAGCTTTCGCCTCGGCTTCGGCCTTGGCGACCAATTCTGCCAGCATCTTGTCCGCGTCAATGCGGGCGAAGAGGGGGGAGGGAGTGCCCACGGTATAGCCCTCGGCCGCGCCGTAGACGGCGGCGGTCATATCGGTAATGGCGGCATCCGTCTGCAACTGAGACTGAATGGCCACGCCGGTATCCGGCATAAAGGGGGTCAGCAGGATGCCCAGTACCCGAATGCAATCCAGCAGGTTATACAGCACAGCCTCCAATTGGGCCTTGTTCGCTTCATCCTTGGCCAGCGCCCAGGGGGCGGTTTCGTCGATGTACTTGTTGCACCGCTTGGCCAGATTCATCACGGTCTCGGCGGCGTCGGCGTTGTGCCATGTGTCCATCTGCTCGTAGTATTTCTTTACCGTCTCAGCACAGGTATCCGCCAGTTCCTGACCCAGAGCGTCAAGAGCGGCAGGCTTGCGAACGGTGCCGCCGAAATACTTATTGGTCATAGCAATGGAGCGGTTGACCAGATTACCCAAGGTGTTGGCCAGATCCGCGTTGTAGCGAGCGATGATCTGCTCATAGGTGATGGTGCCGTCCTGCGCAAAGGGCATCTCGGAAAGGAGATACCAGCGGGTAGCATCGATGCCGAACTGCTGGGCCAGCTCGTCGGCATACAGTACGTTACCCTTGGACTTGCTCATCTTGTCCTCGCCGCTGAGCAGCCAGGGATGGCCAAGCACCTGCTTCGGTAGGGGCTCACCCAGGGCCATCAGGATGATGGGCCAGTAGATGGTGTGGAAACGGACAATGTCCTTGCCGATGACGTGCAGGTCGGCGGGCCAGTATTTCTCATACATGGGGTCGCTGCCGTCGGGGTCGTAGCCACAGCCGGTGATGTAGTTGGATAGGGCGTCCAGCCACACGTAAACCACGTGGTCGGGATCGAAGTCCACGGGAATGCCCCATTTGAAAGAGGAGCGGGACACGCACAGGTCGTTAAGACCGGGCTTTAAGAAGTTATTGATCATCTCGTTGCGGCGGGAGACCGGCGCAAAGAAATCGGGATTGTCGTTGTAATACTGCATCAGCTGATCCTGATACTTGCTCAGTTTCAGGAAGTAGGCCTCCTCCTTGGCGTCCACGCAGTCACGGCCGCAGTCGGGGCACTTGCCCTCTACCAACTGGCTGGGGGTGAAGAAGCTCTCGCAGGGGACACAATATTTGCCCTCGTAGGCGCTCTTGTAGATGTCCCCCTTGTCATACAACTTCTTGAAGATCTTCTGAATCACCGCCACGTGGTCGGGATCGGTGGTGCGGATGAACCGATCGTAGGTCACGTTCATGCTGTCCCATACCGCCTTGATGGTCTCGGCGGTGCCGTCCACATACTCCTGTGGAGTCTTGCCGGCCGCCTGCGCGTATTCCTCAATCTTCTGACCGTGCTCGTCGGAACCGGTGAGGAATCGTACGTCGTAGCCCATCATCCGCTTGTAGCGGGCGATCATATCGGCCAGCACAATGTCGTAGACGTTGCCTACGTGGGGTTTACGGCTGGCGTAGGCGATGGCGGTGGTGATGTAAAACTTTGGTTTGCTCATATGAGAGCCTCCTTCTTTTGGTAGGATGAATGGACCCTACTTTTATTGTCGGATAGTCATAATATACCATCTTAACTTTCATATTTTAGCATATATAGAAAAAATTACAATATTTTTCTGCGATTTTTTTGCAGGATGGCGGAAAAAATCCAAAACAAAGAAAAAACTTGATTATTGAGAGCAAAAGTGCTATAATACTTACGCTTTACTGTAATGTGTGGTACTATGCCCATTGAAATGAGTGAGAAGGAGGACGCGAATGTTGAAGCGGTTTTTGCTGTTGCTGACGGCGGTATGCGTGCTGTTGTGCGGCGGCTGCGGCCACGGGACGGAGCCCTCCGAATCCCTGCCTACTCCGCCTTCTCCTCCGGTATCCCACACGCCTGTGGGGGTGCAGACCTTCACCTTACCGTACAGCCACGACGATACACTCAATCCGTATGCCGCCGTGACCGAAGTTAACCTCAATCTGGCCACCCTGCTCTACGATCGGCTGGTTCTGTCCGATCCTACGGCACCGCCGCAGTTGTCCTTGGCGGAGTCGGTGACCTCTGCGGATGCTACGCATTTAGTAGTGACCTTGCGTCAGGGCGCGGTGTTTTCCGACGGTTCTGCCGTCACGGCCGCCGACGTGGTCAAGTCTTTTCAACAGGCGAAAAAGTCCGCTCACTATCAGACGTTGCTCACCAACGTGGCGGATGCCAAGGGAAACGATAAACAGCGCCAGATTACCTTTACGCTGACCACGGCAGACGTTAACGGGACAGCGTGTCTGGATTTTCCCATTGCGAAAGCCGCCACCCTCACCGATGAGGCGGGACGGGCGCCCATAGGCGGAGGCCTCTATACGGTGTCGGGGGCACAACTGATTGCGAATCCTCACGCTGCGGCAACACCGCAGTTTGAGACGGTGGCACTGCGGCATCTGCCCAATGCGGCAACTTGGTATCACGCCCTGTCCAATGGGGATATTGCCTATTACTTTGACGATCTCAGCGAGGGTGAAGCCCCGCGGGTGACCGGCGCCAGTCGCCCCGTGGTGATGAACAACCTGGTTTTTTTGGGGGTAAATGGGTATAAGGGAAAACTGAGCGATCCTGCGGTACGGCAGGCGCTGAATCTGCTGATGGACCGCAGTGAGGTGATTCGCGCCGCTTACTTCAACTATGCAGTGGCTACCTCTCAGCCGTGGCGCACCGTCGAGTCGGTGGTTGCCGCGCAGGACGTGGACGGCGCTGTTTCCTTATTGGAGGCCGCCGACTGTAAGGCCAAAAACGGCGTGCGGTTGTCGCTGGAACTTATCTATTGCACCGATCGACCGGATCGAGGTCGGGTGGCGGAGCTAATCCGTCAGCAGGCTCAGGCGTGCGGTGTGACGATGAATCTGGTGCCGCTTACCGAAGCGGAATACCGCCTGCGGCTGCAAAACGGCGAGTTTGACCTGTTTTTGGGTGAGATTCGTCTCACGGCGGACAACAGTTTGCGTCCCTTCTTTATGGGCGGTGACGTGGCCTACGGTATTAACGCGGGCAGCTCGGCGGCACTGGCCTATCGGCAGTATTTGGGCGGCGAGATTGCCGCAGATGTATTCTTCGCCGCCTTTGCGGCGGATATGCCCTTCATCCCCGTCTGTTGGCGGTGCGGTGTGGCGGCCTTTGACCGACGGCTTACCGCCGTCACCCCGACCGGTGCCGATGTTTATTTCGGATTTGCCGAGTGGGAATGATTGTATAGCAGCCGCAGGACGGCTTTTCATAGTATTTTCATCAGGAAAGGTGTGTTAGGTATGATTCGCATCGATAATCGGTACGGAACCATCGAGATCTCTCAGGAGTATTTCCGTTATTTGATCGGCAATGCCGTTTCCTCCTGCTACGGTGTGGTAGGGATGGTGCGCAGCGGTACTCGCCAGGGCCTGCGCTCTGTGCTGACTCGTCGTACTCACGTGGACGATGGAGTCCGCGTGCGCAACGAGGGTGAGCGTCTGGTAGTGGACATTCACATTGAGGTGGTGTTTGGCATGAATATCTCCGCCATCGCCAAGAGCATCGTTAATAAGGTGCGTTACACCGTGGAAGAGGCTACCGGCCTGACGGTGAAGAAGGTCAACGTCTTTGTGGACGGTATCCAACCCGAATGATCCTGCCCGTCGGGCAATATTATAACGGCGGGTATTCCTGCTGTGCAAAGGAGTGCTTACATTGATACAAGGATTGATGCTGCGTGACGCCATGATTTCGGCGGCCAACGCGTTGTCCAATGTGAAACAAGAAGTAGACGCCCTGAATGTCTTCCCTGTGCCGGATGGAGACACCGGCACCAATATGTCTATGACCATTGCCAATGCAGCCCGTGAGCTGGGGCGATTGCAGACTCCCACCGCCACCGAGGTGGCGGACGTAGCCTCTTCCGCGCTGCTGCGCGGTGCTCGCGGCAACTCCGGCGTTATTCTGTCCCTGTTGTTCCGTGGTTTCTCCAAGGGACTCAAAGGCAAGGCGGAGGCGGATGGCGCCGATCTGGCGCAGGCACTGACCTTGGGCGTTGAGGCTGCATACAAGGCGGTAATGAAACCCACCGAGGGTACCATCCTGACGGTGGCTCGCGAGGCTGCTGAGGTGGGTAAGAAGACCGCCGAGACCAATACGGATGCGCTGGCAGTGTGGGAGGCGATCTGCGCCGAGGCAGAGGCTTCTTTGGCCCGCACCCCCGATCTGTTGCCCCAGCTGAAAAAGGCAGGCGTAGTGGATGCCGGCGGTAAGGGCTTTTGCGTCATTATCGAGGCTATGCTGGACGTGTTTAAGGGCGGTGCGGTCATCACCGGTATCGAGGCGGCTCCCGCCGCTCCCGTAGTGCAGAAGAGCACGGTGGGCAGTTACGAGCAGGATATCGAGTTTGCCTATTGCACCGAGTTTATTGTGGGTCGTGATCCCAAGTGCAAGCTGGATCCTCTGAGCCTGCGCGCCTATTTGGAGAGCATCGGTGATTGCGTAGTAGTGGTGGATGACGAAGAAATCATCAAGGTACACGTACACACCAACCATCCCGGCAAGGCTATGGAAGAAGCGTTGAAATACGGTCAGTTCGAGACCGTGAAGGTGGAGAATATGCGCATCCAGCACGAAAATGCGGGCTGGGTGGGCGAGAGCGATGCCGAGGCGGCTGCCGCTGTTCCGACCTTGCAGCGGGTTGAGCCTGAGAACGACTACGGATTCGTATCTGTGGCAGCGGGTGAGGGACTCCACAGCCTGTTCCACGACGATCTGGCTTGCGATCAGGTGGTATCCGGCGGCCAGACCATGAACCCTTCCACCGACGACATTCTTTCTGCTATCGAAGCCACTCCCGCCAAGACGGTGTTTGTGCTGCCCAACAATAAGAATATCATCCTTGCTGCCGAGCAGGCGGTGCCGTTAGCGGATCGCCGTGTGTGCGTCCTGCCCACCCGCACCATTCCTCAGGGTATCGCGGCTATGTTGGCCTTTAACCCCGACGGAGATGTGGAGGAAAATCTGGTGGCGATGCAGAAGGCGGCGGACAACGTGTCCACCGGCTCTCTGACCTTTGCCGCTCGCGATAGCGACTTTGAGGGACACAAGATCAAGGAAGGTGAGATTCTGGCGCTGGATAACGGCAAGTTGTCCTTTGTGGATACCGAGGTATCGGTGGCGGCGCCCCGTCTGGCCCGTCGTCTGGTGCGCAGTCGCTTTGCCGCAGGTCAAGAGGTGAATTTCATCACCGTCATCTACGGTCAGGACATTACCGAGGAAGAGGCTGAGGCGGTGTGCGAGAATATCCGTGACAAGATGGCGCGGATGAACGTAAACGTGGACGTGTCCGCCATTCCCGGCGGTCAGCCTGTTTACTACTATTTCATTTCTGTTGAATAACGAGAAACAGCGGAGCGGGTTATCCGCTCCGCGTTTTTCATAGAAAGAGGAAAAACCATGAATATTCTTTGCGTAGGCGATGTGGTGGGCAGTATCGGATGCCGTCACTTGCAGCAGGTGCTCCCTCGCCTCAAACGGGAGTTGGCGGTGGACGTGTGCATTGTCAATGGAGAAAACTCCGCTGACGGCAACGGCATCACTCCTGCTTCCGCCGGCTATCTTTTTGACGCGGGAGCGGATGTGATCACCGGCGGAAACCACACCTTCCGCCGCCATGAATTCTATGACCTGTTGGAGGAGAAGGAGAGCCTGCTCCGTCCCGCCAACCTGCCGTCGGGCACCCCCGGTCGAGGGATGACTGTGGTGGATCGAGGACGGTATCAGGTTACGGTCATCAATTTGCAGGGAACGGTGTATATGGAAGCGCTTACATCCCCCTTTGAAGCGCTGGATGCCTTGTTGAAAGAGGCAGGGAATCCCAAGTTCTGCGTGGTAGATTTCCACGCGGAGGCCACGGCGGAGAAAAGGGCGCTGGCCGCCTATGCTGACGGACGCATTTCGGCGCTGTTCGGTACCCACACCCACGTGGCGACGGCAGACGAGCAGATCCTGTCGGGGGGCACCGGCTTCATCACCGACGTGGGTATGACCGGCCCCGTGGACTCCTGCTTGGGGGTGCGCACTGAGTTAGCGGTGCAGAAGATGCGCACTAAATTACCAGTGCGCTTTGCTACGGCGGAGGGAGCCTGCGCCATGGACGCCGTGTTGTTTACCTTGGACGACAAGACCGGGCGCACCGTAGAGGTGCGCCGCATCCGAGCATAGGATTTGATTGCTCAATCTAAGGAGAGGGAACGTATGAGATACGATATTACCAACATTCCCGTAGCGGAAGTATTTGAGGAGAAGGAAGGCTGCCCCATCTGCCGTCTGCGCAACACCTTGGAGAATCGGGCGGTGGAGTATATTACCGGCGCAGCCATGATGGAGCCGGACGTGCGCATCGAGACTAACAAAAAGGGCTTCTGTCTGGATCACTATCGGCAGATCCTGAAGCAGCGCAACCGCCTGAGCGTGGCGCTGATGTTGGAGAGCCATCTGGACGAGATGGAGAAGCAGATCTTCGCCGGCGCCCCTCTGGTGGGCAAGAACGCCAAAAAGCAGGCCAAGGACGCCAATCGTTCCGCCTGCACCTGCTTTGTGTGCGACCAGATGGGGGAGGCTATGGAAAAGATGCTGGCCACCGTCTGCCGTACCTGGGAGGGGCAAAAAGAGTTTCGACAGCTCTTTGAGGATCAGCCCTGCTTGTGTCTGCCCCATTTCTCCGACCTGGTGGCGGCCTCTGCCGGCGCCATGAGCAAAAAGGCGCAGCCGGACTTTGCCAAGGAGGCGTCCAAATTGGCTCACCGCTATCTTACCGAGCTGCGGGGGGACGTGCACCACTTCTGCGAGATGTACGACCACCGCAACGCCGGCAGCAACGACTGGGGCAACTCCAAGGATTCCATTGAGCGGGCGGTGTGGTATCTCACCACCCGCGAACCGTAAAACAGCAAAAAAGAGAGGGAAGTTGATGACTTCCCTCTCTTTTTTTATTCTCTTGCTAACTTGTAGATCAGATCGTAGGCGAACCGCAGATCCTCGATGGAACAATGATCTTGCACAAAGTGGGTGGTACAGCAGATCCAGCGCTTGCCTCTGAGTAGGTCGAAAACCCGACGGATCTCTGCCTCCAATTGAGGCTGCGGCAGAATACCGATGGCGGATTGGACACACACGCCGCCCAGAATGGCGAAGGCGTCCGCGTATTTCTCCAAATAGGTGTCGTAGGACATACCTGCATTCTCTTGCCAAGGGTGCACCATATCGAAGCCCAAGTCGCGGATGCCGTCCGCTACCCGCATCACCGCTCCGTCGGAGTGGAGACTGACGAAGGCGCCTTTTTCGTGGACGTGGTCCGTCACCCGCTTCATATGGGGGTAGATATGATCCCACCAGAAGACGGGATCGAATAGCATGTCCTTCTGGGCGCCCCAGTCGTCGGAGATGTGGATGCAATCCGCACCCAATTCCAGACAATGGTCTGCAAAGCGGATGGTCCACTCCGCCTGCCGTTGATAGATGGCGTGCAACTCGTCGGGGTAGAGGGCGGTGTACATCAGGTGATTCTCGATGCCAAACAGGTCGTTGTAATGCTCGAAGAAGCCGGGGGTCTGCACGTAGGTGAACCGCCCGCGTGCCTTGTGGTGAGCCAGTGAAGCGGCCATGGACTCGTACCCCTCCATTTCGTCGGGGGAGAGGAGAAAATCTACGTCCACCAGCAGATCGGGGGTCAGCTCGCCACCGTTTTCATCCCGGATCCGATCGAGGATCTCCCAGTTGAAACAGCGGGGACCGCCGAAAATATGGGCAATGTCAAACTCATAATGATCCTCGAAAGCCTCCACTGAACCGAAAGCCTCGGTGATGGGATCGGTAAGGTTGGCAAACAACCAGCCGTAGATGGGTTGGCGATCCACCGGCAATCCTTGCAGGGTGCGGCGCACCCGTTCTTGACCATTCATATGCAAAGCTCCTTATCAAAAAGGGCGGATTCCCTCCGCCCTTTTCTTATTCTTCGATTTCGACGCCCTTATCCGGCACGTATTCCAGAATGTCGCCGGGTTGGCAATTGAGTGCCCGACAGATGGCGTCCAGTGTGGAGAAACGCACGGCGCGGGCGCGGTTGTTTTTGAGGATGGAGAGATTAGCCAGCGTGATGCCAACCTTGTCGGATAACTCGGTCAGTCCTATTTTGCGTTTGGCCATCATTACATCCAGATTGATGATAATACCCATTGTGCCTCCTCCTTATATGGTCATATCGTTTTCTTCTTTGTAACCGATGGCCTGACGGAAGATCTCCGCCAGCACCAGCAGCAGACAGGCGCCGATGACGAACACCACGAAGAGAAACGCCATAAAGAACTTGGACATCCAGAACATAGTGGCGGCATAGAAAACGGCCAGCACCATCAACTCCGTTGCGGCCGTCCGCAGACGGCGCACCGTGTTTTCGGAGAAAACCTTGCCTTTGTTCACGTTGCGGATCATCCCGCGGCACTGCCATAGCACCAGCTCCGCCATCACGCCGGAATAGGCGAGGATGATGAGATATTTGAAATAGTAAGGATCCTCGGGAGTACGCTCGGTTACCCAAGTGATGCTGAACGGAAGAGTCAGCAGCAATACCACGATCACCGCCATTAGCACCCACAGCGCCACCTCGATAAAGCGGCTCAATCCGTTTTTGTTAATCTCTTTCATTCAATTTCGCTCCCTTTTTGCAACGAATACCATTAACATTATACTGTTAGTCGATATGCTTGTCAATAGGTGACGGGGGCGATTTTTGCTGAAAGACATACTTTTATTTACGGAAAATTTATCGTTTGGGTGGTTGCCACCGCCGTAAATGTGTGTTATAATGAAATTTAAAGTGTGTTATTATAACTTCTTTAAGAAAGGTTTGAAGATATATGGGTCTGCTGAAAGCCTTGTTCGGCGATTACAGCCAGAAAGAAATCAAACGGGTGCGCCCCATCTGCGATCAGGTGCTGGCGTTGGAGGAGACTTACGCCGCGATGGACGAGGCTACGCTTCGCGCTCAGACTGACGTGCTGCGTGACCGACTGGCTATGGGGGAGGATCTGGACAGCATTCTGCCCGATGCCTTTGCGGTGTGCCGCGAGGCCTCCTGGCGCGTGCTGGGGATGAAACACTTCCCCGTACAGGTCATCGGCGGCATCATCCTGCATCAGGGTCGTATCGCGGAGATGCGTACCGGTGAGGGTAAGACCTTGGTGGCGACTTTGCCCGCCTATCTGAATGCCTTGACCGGTAAGGGCGTGCACATTGTTACAGTTAACGACTATCTGGCCCGCCGCGACAGCGAGTGGATGGGTAAGGTGTATCGCTATCTGGGCTTGTCGGTGGGTCTTATTGCCCACGACCTGTCCAAGGAGGAGCGCCGCGCCGCCTATGCCGCCGATATCACCTATGCCACCAATAATGAGCTTGGTTTCGACTATCTGCGAGATAATATGGTGGTGCATCAGGAGAACAAAGTGCAGCGTGGTCACCAATTTGCTATCGTGGATGAGGTAGACTCCATTCTCATCGACGAGGCGCGCACCCCCCTTATCATCTCGGGTCAGGGGGATAAGTCCACCGAGCTGTATAATGTGGCGGACGCTTTTGCCCGCACCTTAAAAGCCTTCCGTATCAAAGAGATGGACGCCAAAGAGGAGCAGGACACGGTAGATGGAGACTACATTGTAGACGAGAAGGCTCGCACGGCTACTCTGACCCGTTCCGGCGTTTCCAAAGCGGAGGCTCATTTCAAGGTAGACAACCTGATGGACGCGGAGAACGTTACTCTCCTGCACCACATCAATCAGGCCATTAAGGCCCGCGGCGTGATGCAGCGGGACGTGGACTACGTGGTCAAGGACGGTCAGGTGCTGATCGTGGACGAGTTCACCGGTCGTATTATGTTCGGCCGTCGCTACAACGAGGGCCTGCATCAGGCTATCGAGGCTAAGGAAGGGGTCAAGGTGGAGCGGGAGAGCAAGACGCTGGCGACCATCACCTTCCAGAACTTCTTCCGTCTGTACAAGAAACTGTCGGGTATGACGGGTACCGCCATGACCGAGGAGATGGAGTTTAACCAGATCTACCGTCTGGACGTGGTGGAGATTCCCACCAATAAGCCGGCCATCCGCGAGGATAAGTCTGACGTGGTGTACAAGACTGAGGCGGCCAAGTTCCGTGCCATCATTGAGCAAATTAAGGAGTGCCACGCCCGTCGTCAGCCGGTGCTGGTGGGCACCATTTCCATTGAAAAATCTGAGCTGCTGTCCTCGCTTTTGAAGCGCACCGGCATCCCCCACGAGGTGCTCAACGCCAAGTATCACGAGAAGGAAGCGGAGATCGTGGCTCAGGCGGGTAAACTGGGCGCCGTCACCATCGCCACCAATATGGCGGGACGCGGCACCGATATTATGCTGGGCGGTAACGCGGAGTTCTTAGCCAAGGCGGAGATGCGCCGTATGGGCATCCCCGAGGAGCTGATCGCCGAGTCCACCGCCTACGGCGAGACCGATGACGAGGAGATCCTTGCCGCCCGCGCACAGTTTAAGGAACTTAACGAGAAATACAAGGAGCAGATTCGTCCCGAGGCCGAAGCGGTCAAGGAGGCGGGCGGTCTGTTTATTTTGGGTACCGAGCGTCACGAGTCCCGCCGCATCGACAACCAGTTGCGGGGTCGTGCGGGTCGCCAGGGCGACCCCGGCGCTACCCGTTTCTATCTGTCCTTGGAGGACGATCTGATGCGTCTGTTCGGCGGCAGCCGCGTGGATGCCATGATGAATATGCTGGGTGTGGAAGAGGATATGCCCATCGAGGCCAAACTGCTCACCGGTGCGGTGGAGACCGCTCAGCGCCATCTGGAAGAGCGCAACTTCGGCATCCGCCGCGACGTGCTCAAATACGACGACGTGATGAACAAGCAGCGCGAGGTCATTTACGGTCAGCGCGACACGGTGCTGGCGGACGGCAACGTTCACGATAGCATCGTCAAGATGGTGGAGCAGTCCATTGCCGCCAACGTGGCTCAGTTCACCGAGGATAACGAGGAGCACACCAATTGGAATCTGGAGGGTCTGCGCAGCTGCTACCGCGGCTGGTTGTGCACCGATGAGGATTTCCGCTACTCCGCTCAGGAGCTGGAGGATATGGAGCGGGAGGACATCGTGGAGCTGCTCACCGATCGCGCTATGCAAGTCTACGCCGCCAAGGAGCAGAAGTACGGCGACACGATGATGCGGGAGCTGGAGCGGGTGGTCCTGTTGCAGACCGTGGATCGCTACTGGATGGATCACATCGATAATATGGACGAGTTGCGCCGCGGTATCCACCTGCGGGCCATCGGTCAGCACGACCCTGTGGTGGTGTACCGCAACGAGGGCTTCGAGATGTTCGAGCAGATGGTGTCCGCCATCCGTGAGGATACCGCCCACGCCATCCTGACGGTGGAGGTGCGGGCGCAGGAGGAGCCTCAGCGTAAACAGATCGCCAAGGAGACTGGCACCAATGCCGGCGGCGACGGCACCGACAAGAAGCAGCCGGTGCGTAAGAAAGAATCGGAAAAAGTGGGTCGCAACGACCCCTGTCCCTGCGGCAGCGGCAAGAAGTATAAGCAGTGCTGCGGACGATGAGGAGAAAGGACGCGGAAAATGAAAAAGTCTTTATTGACGATGATGGTCGTTTTTGTTCTTCTTGTATTATCCGTTGGATGTGCATCTTCAAAATATCTATATTTCGGAGATGTATGGCACGACACGCCTGAACAAGCGTTGGCACAAAAAGCGGATCAAACGGCTGAAACATTAAGAACTTTAACAGTCAAAGAATTGCTTCACAAAAAAAGAATCGATGACATTGTTGTTATGGCATTTATTTCCCAAGATGATACGCTTGTAACGGTTTCTGTTGTTACCAATGATGAGGGGTTATACTGTGTTTCCGGATATACAGAGGAGTCGTTTTTGGATTCTCCGTCCGAATTCGTTGTGACCGGCGATAAGGAACAATTTGTCTTATTCCCCTATAAAACACATAATGACACGATTTATGGTTGGTGCTATTCGGAATTGACTCCTGCTGTGAACGGATTAACTCCTGCCATAGAGACGTATGAGTTTGAATGTCAAGGGAAAGTGAGATCTTTGAATTTTTGGTGGATCGATGGTTTTTCTGACGATGCTGGTGTTGAGATTTGGTTTGAATAATGCGGACGATGAAGAGAAAGGATGTTTTGAGTGAAATTAGGTATCGGTGATAATCGGCCTAATTTCGTAACTCTTTAAAAATCCACAAAACCCTATAAACCCAGTCATATCAAGGGCTTACGGGGTTTTGTCAAAAATGTATCTTAATGCAATTTCACGCATCTCCACACCAACTTGGTGTAGAATTGGTGTATGAAAAAGTGAAACAACGAAGAATAAGCCAATGCAAAACGAGACACCTCTGGGATTGTCACAAACGCAAACTCAGGGGTGTTTTTTTGTTATACATTGAACGCGGCTCTAGCATTTTTGAGGGGCTGAAATTTGCTGTGTCTTTTTCAATTGGATCCTCGCCAATTGACTATCTAAGTTTCATGGATGGACCCCAGCTTGGGAAACCCGATTGGAGAATTCATGGTTGTCTTTCACAGCTTTGTATCCGCAACTGCGTTAACAAGCACTGAGGATAATTTTGACTGATAGCAAGAAGTCTGCAGGATGCTTTCTAAGGATTGTTTCTGAGCTCTTATGTAAAGGTAAACCATAGAAATAGTAACTGTAAATTTCAGTGATGATTCTTATTGTTCGGGAACTTCCTTCGAATGCGTTTCATAAAGGTCTCAAAATCTTTATCAAACTGTTTTGCATCGCTCATTTTCTCGCTATATGTTAGTGTCAACCACGTAGTGAATGATGCACACTGAAAATTAGTGTTAATAATTTCTTTTGCTTTGCGGAATGTCCTTTGAAGAGATGAGTAATTTTCCTTTCGTGATTTTCTGTTGTGCTGTGCGAAATATTTAACTTCACCCGTTTCGGTATCAATAAAGCGATATTTATCAATTCTTTTGATTTTTCCGCCTTTTCCTCGCATAAAAGATGCTTGCAATTCAATTACACTGCTCATCCGTGTGATGCGGACTTCCTCTGTGTCTGGTATAATTCTGGGTTTGTTTTGCTTTACTATCTGTGTCAAAATACTATCCCTTTCACATCAATGTTAGGGACAACAGTCGGACGGTTTGTCCGACTTTTATAGACAAGATAAAATAAAGAAAAGTAGTCCTTGATTTGCAACAGTTATCCGAAGAGGTTGCCCCATTGATTTTGCCCTATGAGGATGAAATTGGTGCTATCCGATTTGATGCATTGATGTATGCTATCGAATTAGGCAGCATCGCAGGCAACCCGTATATCCTATGGTCTGAGCTGGGCACACGGGAAGATTATCAGTCTGAGTATTACGACAAACCTTTGGGTGAACTTGTTCGTGAAATCGTCGGTCTGGATATGAATGCCGCCAAAGAAGCATTTGCTCAGTATCTGAATGATGTCAATTTGGATGATAGACAGATTTATTTCGTCAATCAAATTATCAATTACATTGTTCAGAATGGTATGATGAAAGATTTTTCTGTAATGCAGGAAAGTCCGTTTACCGACAGAGGTGAGCTCGGTGATGTATTCACAGACACCGTTGTTTGGTTGGGAGTTTTTAAAGTCATTAAATCTATCAATGCAAATGCAATAGCCGCATAACAAAAAGGCAGAGAACCAATTCGGCTCTCTGCTTTTTGTTTTAGGTTATATAAAAGATTTGTTTATCTTGCTTTTGTGCATATTGAACGGCAGTGTATGCACCGCCAAACCAACGACGCACATAGGCGATGATGATGTCTGACTTGTCTACCATCCAACGATTGCGGTGAGTAATTGCCCTTTTGAAGTGTATGTTAGCAAGTTCATCTGGCACAACAATCGCATCGTATAGGCTGGTGAAATATTCTTGTTGCGTGTTCCAGTTGTTCGAAAAATATGGTTTGATTAGTTCCAACGTAATATAAGGGTGTTTCTCTTTGGCTCGTCTGACTGCTGAGGCGAACAACTTGTCAAACTCACCATCTCCGCCGGTTATAAAAGTGTTGCATCCGTTTTCAATAGCCATCACGACAGAAGTATCCAGTTTTTCTGATATATCTTCAAACACATCACGATGCCCAAAACAACAGCACACCTTATGTTCTCTCATGGTTAAACCTCACCACATAAAAATTTTCGAAAACAGAACAATTATATTATAGTGTTTTTTAAAACAAAACACAAGTAGGTTATGCAAATATGAAATACAAGTACGGGAATCGTCATTTTTGGTGTCGAGGAATTACGTAGATACGGTAGGGCGGAACAAAAGGCAGATACAAGAATACATCCGCAATCAGTTGCAAGAAGATATAGCAAGCGATCAGATGACGATGAAGGAATATATCGACCCGTTTACGGGTCAGCAGGTGAAAGAAGGCTAAAACAATGCCTCTTTAGGGGCATCCGGTGAAAGTGTTGCGGTTGGCAAACCTTTCGGCGGGCCTATAGGCCCAGCCGACATTATGCCCTAAGGGGGCAGTGCAAACCACCGGCACGGCCGGTGATTATGATTATATTAGCTTGTTTGATAGGCTTGTAATAACGATGCGCTGCAAACAAACACTATACCACGCATTGTTGACACACGCGACACAATGTGGTATTATGCTCTTGCGACACAATTCAATATTCGTACTGGGCAGTATGTGTTTTTATTTTTGGTAAAAATACATGCTCTTTTCGCATACTGTCTTTTAGTACGTGAATTGTGTCGCAGCAATCGGAGCTATGTATTTTTCGGTGCGTGGCTTCGGCCACGCACTTTTTTGTTATAATTCAAAACCTTTTTGATTTTCACATCGTCTTATGAGTAAGAGAGGTGAAAACAATGAACAAGTTTGAAAATTTCTTAAAGCAGGTTTTAACTGCCATTTTCAAAGAGATGCCATTTAATAGGCAAAAAGCTGATGAAAGTTTAGAAAAAATCAAGACAGTGCAAAAGGTAACTTTGGAGGAAAATAACGATGGACGTAATAAATAACGTAATTAAAGCGATGGATGGCAATCAAGAAGCCATTAGTGAATTATACTATGCTACATATCCAAAACTCCGGGCGGTTGCTGTCAGCATTTTAAAAAATGAAGATGATGCTGATGATATAGTTCAAGATTCTTACATAAAGGCGTTTTCAAGTCTACATCAATTGGATAATGCGAAAAAATTTGAGCCTTGGCTTCGCAGGATTGTATCAAACAAGTGTAAAGATTATTTAAAAAAGAATAAGCCTATCTTGTTTTCGTCGCAAAACATTGAGGATGATTGTGAACCTATTGAGTGGTCGATTGAAGATGACTCTAAGGAATATGATCCGGAAGCAGTCTTGATTTCTGCTGATACTCGTAGACAAATTATGGAGCTGCTCGATTCCTTGCCTGATGATCAGAGAATATGTTTGGTTTATTATGTCGTTCAAGAAATGAAAATTTCCGAAATTGCGGAACTGCTTGAAGTATCGGAGAGCACAGTAAAAAGCAGGATTAATTATGCAAAATCTAAATTGAAGGTAAAAATCAACGAGCTGGAGAAAAAAGGTGTCAAATTGCGTGGTTTTGCAGGCTTTGCTCTGTTCCCGTTTATCAGGCGCTTGTTTACTTCTCAAACAGCTTCTGTTCCTCCCATTTCAGCGGAAATTGTTACGGGTTCAATGGCTGGGGCAGCAGAAACAACTGCCGCTATATCGGAAACAGTAGCGTCATCCACTTCGGCTGTTATTGGCGAAACAGCAAAGTCTGTTGTTGGTCATACAATAAAACATATTGGTCTTAAAATCGTATCTGGTATTGCTGCGGGAATAGTAACAATCGCAACTGTTGCAACAGTGATTACCAATGTCGTACAAAAACAGCCAACCTCCACAGATAATACACCATCCAATTCAGACGAAAGTAGCAATATCATTTTGAATTTGTCGGGTCAGGAATTGGCGGATTTAAATGAATATTTAAGTTGTTTTTCGGAACAAAGATTTTCACAATACCCCTGTGAGGATGAATCTCTTTATACCTTTGCTTACATTTACAATAAATTGAACACTGATAACTTATACATAAATAAGGGAACTGTGTTTGATTATGCGTATTGTATTGATAAAAGTGTAATTGAAAATACCGTCACTAATTTTTTTAACGCTCAAATAGGTGAAATTTCTACAGACCTTGTATCATTAAAAGACGGTGTTTATTACAACGTTGCTGCCGATGGTGAAACATATCCCTGTTTATCAATTGCACGCCAGTTATATAAAGAATCTGATGAGACATATCGTGTGATATTTGATGTTTATGAGGTTTTAAATCTTAATGGAGATTCAATTCCATCGTATTATTTTGCATTAGATGCTGTCGCCGCTGATATGAATTCCTGGATGTCAAGACAAATTGGCGGTGTTGCAATAATCACGAAGGTCAATTCTGATGATTTCCATATTAAAGAATATAAAGAAACCGAAGATATACAACGAGATCAAGATTTGGCATTTAAAGCTAAAATTATTCCGGAAGGATGTTCCTATTACATATCTCGTTCACAGACCTATCTGCACGCTGGGGATACGTTCCCCGATCCAAGCAGTGGAGATATTTATAAAGATTCGGTTTATGAATATCACTATAAAGAGCATTTAGGCCCAGATGACCCCAACGATATTAATTATACAGATGGTTGGGAACAATGGCAATGGCATAGGTCTCAAAACGGATGGGACGTGAGAGTTATTGACGACTCTTTAGCCACGTATGCAGATATACCGATTGCAATTGCAGGCAGACCTGTGCTTAACTTAGATTACACATTCGCAATGTGCTCTAATATCACAAAATCTCCTAAAATTCCGGCAACTGTTATTTCAATGGCATACACTTTTTATGGTTGCGAAAAAATGGAAGAAGCTGATATTGTAATCCCTGCAGATGTAAAAAATCTTGAAGCAACATTTATGTGGTGTTCCAAACTTAAAGGAGAAATCGAAATTAAAGCCATACCTGAAAAATACGATTTCTGTTTTTATAGAACTGCAGGTCCTATAGTTCTTTGTGGTGAGCAACAATTGGATGTGTATAGTTCTATAATTAACACAGCTGCAAATAATGCTGTAGTATGGAAAAACAAATAATTTTATTTTTTGAAAATATTAAAACTTTTTTCAAAACTCGATCGTCTATAAAGTGTAACAAGAAATTGTTAACATCAAAAAAGGATGGTTTGTTATGAAAAAGACCTTTAAAAAACTCACTGTATTGCTATTTGTTTTTGTGTTGATTTTCACATTTGCCGGATGTGAGGGCAATACTGCTTCGGAACCCAAAGAGTCCGAACATGAGGAAACAGTCGAAACTCTTCAATATGATGAAAATTCTGAAGAACTAACTGTTGATGATGAATCAACTGACGTTGACACAAGCACCACAACATCAACCGCAGTAAAAGTAATCGAAGAAGGACCTACTGAAGGAAAAACAGCAACTACACAAAAACCTCCCGTTAAAACGGAAGATACTACTTCTAACACAAAATCCACACAAAAAAGTAGTGTTACAACATCGTCTAAGGAAACTAACCACAAAACGGAAGTTACTCAATCAAAAGAGAATAACAGGTCAGAAACCATTACTTCAAGTTCTACCGATAATATTACAACATCTGTGCCTACCGTTACGATACCGACGTTCACAAAATCGGTATATGTATATGAACACAAAAATGTTGAAACAGCGACAGGATCAGACGACTATTTTGCTTGGCTAAGTGTTTATTGCATCAATGATAACACGTTCAATGAAAGCGATTTCAAAAACGAATTTCAAAGTATATTTGGATATATGCCAACAGCAGAAATTCAAAACAAATACGTCGGAGAATTCATAGTTGATGGATATGTAGGGGCGCAAAAAATCTATCAATACACTATTGAGGATAGCACATACCCCCTCATTACCGATGAGTTTTATGTTGTAAAAAAGAAAATTTGCGCTGATGGTTCGGGTTGGTGTGGGTTCCCTGTTCCTTGCTCGATGGATAATATGGATAACTCTCAAAGGGTTCAAAATCTGTTATTAGAGATGCGCGAAATGTTTTGCGAATGGTATGGTGTTGATTATTCGTATGTAACATCAAACCGTGACAAATTTATGGCTAATATGATTAGCGAAGCAGGGCTTATGAGAACAGAGGACGGTCGTGTTCTTAATGTCATTTACCGTTACATTAGAGGAATTAATATGCCAATATAATTTTGGCATTTAATTTAAGGCGGCAAGGAGCTTTCTCAATTGCTGTAAAAAAGAAAAAGGGATGATTTAGATGGGATTATTTAAAGAGGTATTTTGTTCTGAGTGTGGCAAAAAAGCGGGCCTTCTCACGCGAACGAAATTGATAGATGGTAAACATTTGTGCTCCGAATGTACAGCAGATATTCCCTCTTATATTATGGAGTGTGTATCTGAGTACTATGATTATGAGGATTTCAAAGCACTTAAAGGATATATTAAATATTCAAACGAAACTTTAAAGCCCAAATTTAATGAAACGGCAAGTTATGAAAAACTCCATATTGATGAAGACAATAAACTGTTTTATATCGGTGCTGGCTTTTTTGAAGAGCCACTTTATCTTGAGTTCGCTAATATTTCGTCTTTTGATATGGATTATCAAGCCGAAACTGTTAAAGAAGGACTTATAGGAGATAAAGTGTTCGGTAGTGTGATCGTAGATCTAAGAATGGCGGTTCCGAAATTTGCTTACATCCAAGTTTTAGCAAAGGATGTAAAAGCCAAAGCGAAAACCAATTTTCTTGGAACAAAAGTTACATACGAATATCCTAAGAAGATGGAAGAATTCGTCATCCGCTTTATGACCGCTTGGAATGAAGCTTTAGAGGATATTCAGCAAGAATATGCTCAGGAATCTGTAAACATGAACGAGCTTGAAAAAGCTAAAGTCTTTTTTATGCTTGATGATATTGACGATATTTCCCTTGAAGATATTAAAGAACAGCGCAATCGACTGGTCAGGATGTTCCACTCTGATGCCGGAAATGATTCCGATACAAAATATGCACAAAAAATCAATGCTGCATATGAAATCATAAAAAATAGTTTAAAATAACAAAGGAGATTATTATGCTTAATTTTAATAAATTTCGTGCAATTTTAGCAATTGTTCTTGTTGGTGTTATGTCGTTGTCGTTATCTGCATGTGGCACTACCACTATTTCGCTTGATGAATATATTGACATTTCATACGGGGATTATAACGGCTTTGGTTCACCGACATTAAAGATCGACACAAATGGAATAGATGCTCTCGTAGAAGATGAAAAAGTATCGCAATATGTTAGCGGCTTAACTAATAATGAACTTGGAGAAGAACTGGGCGATGCGTTAAACTTCTCCGATCTCATAGATTTTGAACTAAAAGAAGATTATAGCAATCTTTCTAATAGGGATGAAATCGAAGTCGAAGTTATAGTTAATGAATTGCTTTCTATGTCTGGCGAAACATTAGAGACCATGCAGAAAGCATTGAATATTACAATCAAAAACACCGCAATGACTTTTACAGTTGACGGCCTTGAAGAAGCAAAAATTCTTGATGCAATGGGCTTTATTAATGAATACATAGTTTATGAAGGTGCAAATGGCGGCGCCGAAGCTTCTGTTCAGTTTCCGAAAGATTTTGAATACGAAGTCAATGGTTTTACTTTTGTAAGAAGCGATATGTATTATAACAATCTTGAGGTGATTTTTGATCATAAATCCTTAGGTGATATTTTTTATCAATGTGAAAATGGGAAGAATCTTACTAAAGGACAGACATACACCATCACAGCAAAAGAGAATTCCTGGGATGCTCTTGATTTGTCGGAGACCGGATATGTAATCAATGATGAAATGACTGTCACCGTGCCGGATTTAGGAGAATATGTCTCTTCAAAGGAAGATATTACTGCTGAATTAAAAAGCGCCATTACGTCTGCGTTGAATGCTGAGTTTGCTGAGGAAGAATATGAACAAGTAAAAATACACGGTTATTATTGGGGTGCTCTTAAAGCGAGCGCTACCACTGATAACAAAGCAGAGGACACCTATAAAATATTTGTAATAATGTCGCACGAACAACATATATGGGGTACAGAGTTCTTAAATTATGGTACTTCTAAAATGATTAGATTGCCGGATGGTACTTATAATATCGAGTTGGGCGTATATGAGGCCGCATATGATCTCGAAAATTCTTTTGACGAAAACTACAATTACGAAAAAATCGAGTTTTAATTACAGTTGCTTATTCAATCGTCATGATTTTTGAAACATTAATCTACGGGAGAGCTTAAAATGAACATAATAGATAGCGAAGCCACCTCGAATAATGAACAAGAGATACATTCAGAAGAAAATAATACAGCTGAAACACTTTCAGCAAAAGATAGGGTTATGGAAGATGGAAAATTGACTTTTTGGGAGATTCTTTATGTAGCAAGATATTTCTTGCCTGTACTTACTACGATTGGCTGGGCACTTGTGTTTTTGTTTCCGGATGCCCCCGATGCCGTTTGTAATATATTCCTCATTCTCATGGCTATCGGTTTTGTTTCCGCCTTGACGGTTTCGCCATTGAAATTGGTTAAGTTTATCTTTAAATCCGCTGTCAAGGGGTTTCATATTTTAAGAGGATTTATTCCGTTTTATGGCGTAGCGGATTTGACTGCAGCAATAGTTGGAACCACTTTTGGTTTTGTTTTTGGCTTGGTTATTGTTTTTGGTCTGCCCGCCGTATTTACAATTGCAAAATTCTTTAATGAGAATAGTTTTGAATAATTCAAGAGTTCATTTTTTTCGTTGTCTTCATTGTGGTGCTTGTATGTGTTTTGAAACAGACGATTTACGGGAAGTGCTTGATCGCCCTTTTTCGCAATTCCTTAAAATCCATTAAGCCTTATAAAAGCAGCCCTATAAAGGCTTGTGAAGTTTAACCCGAAATGCATCTTCATATACTTTTATGCAGTTCCACGCCAAATTGGTGAAGATTTGGTGAAGAAACCGTTGCAAAAAAAGTGGAACTACCAAGAATATGCCAGCGCCAAAAGAGACGTCCCGCCATTGTACAGAACCGTACATCAGCGGGGCGTTTTTTAGTTTGCGAACAGGTCCTGAAAGGTTAACAATTGAGGGGGGAATTTTTGTGGTTAATATAATCTGGAGCTGTTGACGCATATGGCTTTTGTTATGGCTGTTCTGAAATTATACGTACATTGGTAGCGTGAGTTTTTCCATTTATTGGATTTATTGATTTTTAATAGATTACGGTTTGCCAACAATTTGCGTAAAATCTATTCTAGGGTTATCCTCTGCGTGGAAAACATATTATCAGGGTATGCTTTGATAAAACCATAGTATCTTCCGGAACGGTCTTGCTTGGCCGAGATAACTATTCCGCAGCTTTTCAATTCTGTTTCGGTTGTCGAAGAATCTATTTGGTGCAAGGTTGTGTGCCTGAATAAAGAATACATATTAATTGAGAGCATTGTAAAATCAATGTATTTGCGAGATTAAAAAACAATTAATCATCATAAAATTGTCACAAAAGTTATTATGCAATCGTTTTTGATAATAGAAACTAAAAAGGAGGCGAGTCCGATGGAAACGCAAAGTATCAACCACTCTCTATGTAGAAAAAGTCACACGTTGAATATGAGAAAGGACGATAAAAATGAAATATCGCTTTATTCGCACTCTTGCGCTGCTTTGCGCACTCGCCTTTGTAGCTACCGCCACACCCGTGACAGTATCGGCTGAAGAACTGGCTGCATCTTTCGGTAGTACAGCATCTAATGTGTCTGTCGAAGCACAAAGCGGAAAATCTTTTGAAGAATCTGCTATTATCGGCGAGATTACCGATATGCGCGAGGAAAACGTTAAGTATTTCCGCCGCGACGACGGTATGATTGTTGCCGCTATGTATGATAATGCTGTTCACTACAGAGACGGCGATGAATGGAAAGAGATTGACAACACTCTGGTTGCAGAAGAAACGCGCGATGGGGTGACTTATTACAAAAACACCGCGAATAAACTCCAGGTGCGGATGCCGGACCAACTCAACGCCAATACTCCTATCACTGTGCAAAACGGTGAATATTTCCTGCAATGGACTTTGCAAAGCGGACAGAGCAAGTCCACGCAGATTACTCCGGTACATACCTCACAAAAAGAGACCACCACACTAACGACCACATCGAGCAATATTACAGTTGTCAAAAACCAAAAAGAACTGAACGAGCAAAAGATGACAGTTGAAAAGCTCGGTAGTTCGGTGACATATAACCGTGTGTATGATAATGTGCTTTTGCATTACGATGTAGTCGGTGATAAATTTAAGGAAAGCATCGTACTGGCAAAGCCTACAAATCAGACGGAGTTTTCGTTTTTGATACAGGCGCAAGGATTGACTGCCCAGTTGCAAGAGGATGGGTCGGTCCGCTTTTTTGCGTCTGACGATAAAGAACCGGTATTTGTTGTGGCCAGTCCGTTTATGTTTGATAGTAACCATGAATGCAGTCAAGACGTAGAAGTACGGCTCTCTTCGGTAAAAGGTGGATACCAATACACCCTGATTCCGTCTCAATCCTGGCTGCAGGCGGAAGAACGTCAGTATCCCGTTACTATTGATCCGACAATTCAAACAAAACTTGCAAGAAACAGTATTGAAGCAACGCAAGCTTATTCAAGATTCCCTAACAATCGCTATGATACAGCACACCTTTTGTATGCCGGCGCCGCTGTGGTTAGCGCTTCGTCGGTCTTTGAATATCAGTCCTTTGTAAAATTACCTATGCCGGAACTTGAAGGCAGCGTGCAGTATCGAGTGGTATCGGCTAAGGCGTATTTCACATTTGCACGCTATGATGAAGACAATTCGATCATACAGGAAGTAGATAATACACAAATCAATCTGCATCCGGTTACTCAGAATTGGGAACAAGAAGCAGTCACGTGGAACACGCGGCCCTCTTTTGATACAAGTACCGTCGTTGACTATGCTATTGTAAACAATCCAACGCCTGAATCTCCGGATGATTATGTGGCGTTTGATATAACAACTTTGGCGGATAAGTGGTTAAACAACCCTTCAGAAAACTACGGTTTTATGTTGAAGGGAGCAGTTATAAATAACTCTGCCGGTAAGTTTTGCGCTTTTTCTGAGGATATCTCCTCGGATTACACTAATCAACGTCCAACCGCAATCATTTCTTACCGTGAATGCAATGGGTTGGAGGATTATTGGACATATACTTCCACGTCTGTAGGACGTAATGCGACAGTAGCGGTTAATAACGCAACCGGCATGCTGACCGCCATTATTCCGGATTGCGGAATGGATGGGAATCGGTTGCCCGTCTCTATCTCGCACGTATATAACGGTTCCAATCCGTCCGATTCTACTTATGGTGAAAAATGGCGGCTAAATTACCAAATGACGGTGAAACCCGTTACTTTAAAGGAGCACACGTTTAACTCTGCCAATACAGATGTTGTCGAAAACACTAAAGAGACCTATCAATTCATTGACGGAGATGGTACTGCACATTATTTTGTTCGAACCAACTCTTCCACATATAAGGATGAAGATGGACTTGGATTGACATTAACTATAAACAGTAATAGCACGAGCGAGAGATATGTGCTTACGGATAAGGACAAAAACACGATGTCCTTTAACAATCACGGAAATCTTAAGTTTATTCGTGACACTAACCGCGATTCCGATGGAAATCCAATGCCAAACTATATCGAAATCACATATGATAGCGACAGTTCCTCTCAAAAAATTAAACAAATTAGGGATGGCGCCGATCGAATATACAGACTGACATACTCCGGAGGCAAGTTGGCGAGCATTACGGATCCTGGCGGACGCGTTACAAGGTATATTTACAACGACACCTGTCTTAATGTGGTAGAATATCCGGATGGCGTATACACAGAGGTTGAATATAACCCCGCCTATGATATTGTGAGCATTTCTGGATTAGGTCAGACTATTGATGTGCAGTATGACAACGCATCATATTCTCGCGTTGCCCAACTAACCCTTAGCAGCGATATTGAGGGGTTAATTGCTGAAGATTACACCTTCGAATATGGACATAATTACACGGATATAACAACCATAACCGATGCAAAATTCACGTATCAATATAATGACTATTTGCAGACGGTTTGTGTCGTCAGTCACGAAGACGGACGCGCGCAAAGTTATAAATACGGCAAACCGGGCGGAGAACACTCCGGAGAAAACAATCACCTGCTTTTGGCTTCGGATGTAAAACAAAGCACCGTGAATTGCTTGTACAACAGCCGGCTTGATTCGGCTTTTGATTCCGGTTCCGGTTTGTATAACTTCTCGACCGGTATTTCTTCCGGACAAGTTGGCACGGTAGAATACGATTCTACTCGTGGCCATATCGCAAAAGGCAGTATTAAGGTTTATCGGGAAAGCATCGAAGAGGGGGCAAGCCCGTACATATATGCCGGACAAAACTATAGTGTTTATCAATCCGGAGAATATGCCATATCTGCTTTTGTCAACACAGCAGGTGAGACGCTGTCTCCGGGCCCGGGCGCTATTGTCCGTCTTGAGCGTTGGCGCGACGGAGAAATAGTTGACTACGTGCAGTCGTGCACCAATTACACGGGTCCGGACGAGTGGCGTCGTCTCGGCACCACGCTTTATTGTGCTGCCGGAGATACGTTGAAAGTCCTTCTGGGTACCAACGGCTCCCAGACAACAGGCACTATGTGGTTTGACGATGTGCAACTCGAAATGCTTACGGAAACGATTAACGAGTTCAATCTGTTGGTCAATACTGCCATTAATGGGTCGATATATTGGAGTGGTAACAACGGAAATTGGCAATCCGTTACCGGCGTTTCCGGAGAAAGCACAGACGCAACCGCTTTTGGTCGACCTCAAAAAGCGGACTATATGTTTCGTGTGTCGGGTGTAGCCACAGCGGAACGTCGAGTATACCAAACGATCAACGTCACCGACGGAAAGAAAGGCGACGCGTTCAGCATGGGGGCCTGGGCAATGGCCTCTTCGACCGTTTTGCCCGAGGAAGAAAATCGTGCCTTTGGCCTTTGTTTGGAGTTTAATAACACCGACAACACCGAGACCATTCGTCGTGTTTCCTTTAACCCCGCTTACAAAAGATGGCAATTCGTTAGCGGCGAAGCAGTGGCGGAAAAGGACTATGACAGTGTAACACTGTATCTGGAATATAACTATAACGTCAATACGGCATATTTTGCATTACCGTTCTTGTATAAAGACAATTATGGTCAGTCGTACAGCTACGATAACAACGGCAACGTTATCAGTGCTGCGGATCAGACCCAAAACGCCACCACGTACGCTTACAACAACAATCAGCTTAATAAGCTGGCGTCTCCCACCGGAAGCGTACAGATGATGTCCTACAACCAGGATACCAACTACTTGATCTCCGCGATGACGACCAATGGGCAGCGGTACGAGTACGAATACGATGACTATGGCAATATGACAAAGTCGAGGGTAGGTAGCGACACCTTTGCCCATACGCTTTGGGACGGCGGCACGTATATCCTGCGTAATGCAACCACCGGTAACGCTTTTGACAGTACCGGGTTGACGGCAGACAGCATCTATCGTAACTGGCGGTGGATCAAAAACTCCACTCACCAGCCCATCACGTTGGTGGCTACTGACGAACCGGACGTCTATATGATGCATCCGTACGGCTATTCCTCCTTGCGTGTAGACGTGGAAGGTGGTGTGGCGGATACCGGTGCGCGGATCCAATTGTGGAACAACAATAATAATAACGCGCAAAAATTCAAAATTGAACGCAACGATAACGGTACTTTCATCATTCGCACCAAAATCAGCAACTACGATAAATGCATTGACGGACAGCCCGGAGACACGTTGGATGCGTCTAACGGGGCGGCGATCAGCCAGCAGCCCATTTCCTTTGACGAGGATGGGAATATAGTAGAAGATCCCGGCCAACAGTGGTATTTCATCCTCTATAATGAAGAAGTGACGGACGATTATTACATTGAATCTTCCGCCACGTATTCTCATAATGGGAATTATGTAGAAACCATAACGGATGCATTGGGGAATGTTACCGAGTATAGTTACGACTCATATAAAAACCTCAAATCCACTGTTGATGCAAATGGAATAGGCACCCGTTACAACTATGACACTTATGGCATACATAACACTAACGTGTTGGTGTACGACGGCCCTACAGACCTTGCCTCTGTCAGTTATTCGTATAACAGCAGAGATCAGCTTACAAAGATCGAAAACGACAATACCTATCAGCGGTATGAGTTCCGATATGACGATCTTGGCCGTTTGAGTGCTGTGTTTGGCGATTCGACCGGCGGCTATCGATTGGCTTATTACAACTACAATACAGACAATCTGTTAAGCAAATTGACCTACGGAAACGGACAGTATGTAAATTATTTGTACGATGGACTTGGCAGACAGATAAAAACGTGGTATAATGCCAACGAAAACAATGGTTTTGAGACGGTATACAACGATCGCGGTCTCGTGGGCCTGATGAAAGACCATATAGCCGATACCCGCACTCGTTACGAATACGATCTGGCGGGTCGCTTGGTCCACGTGCGGCGCACCAACGGCTCCGATGCCAACTACGACTCCCGTCTGGGTGAATTGTTCTATTTCTATGAGAACGCCACCAACCGTCTGGAACGGATGCAGATCCTTCTTACGAACAGGTTTTCCTCTACGTTCGACTACACCTATGGAGATATAACAGCAGGCGAGATCCCCGATAACCTCTACAGCCTTTCCCACAACGGCACCACCGAAATTGAATATGAATACGACGAGCTGGGTCGGTTGGTGACGCGCACCCTGTCGGTGCCTAACATTGATACAAGTTATTACTACACCAACTCGGACACGGACAACCGCACCTCCGGACAGGTGAAACTGATCACCACCCCAACCGAAGACTTCCTGTACAATTACGATGCG
>JAZNJO010000029.1:0-43827 GCA_045578085.1 Acutalibacteraceae bacterium
ACCGCTTGGCCTCCGACTTAAAACCAGGTATTTCCAAAAGAAACAGCCTTTCCCTCCGGAAGGATGATGCCCAAATCCCTGCCAAAGTCCTGCCACACCTTGGGCAAGGGCTTTTCTTTTTCCAAATTGGGAGAGGCCTCATCTCCCGCCATTTTTTCCAGCACTGCCACATAATGCCCCTCGCCCTTTAGCTTATGAGGCCACAGGCGGAATCCGGGCGTTACCTTTGTGAAATGGGGTGCAGCCACTGCCGCCTCCCGAAACTCCGGATGGCGCGCCAAAAAAGCGGAAACAGTTTCCTCGTTCTCCTGGGGAGCAAAGGTACAGGTGGAATAGACCAGTCGCCCATTGGGGCGCACTGTCTTGGCGGCGTTGTCCAGTATCTCGTCTTGCCGCGCCGCACATAGTGCGATATTGTCCATACTCCATTCGGTGAGAGCCTGAGGTTCCTTGCGGAACATGCCTTCTCCGGAGCAGGGCGCATCCACCAACACCGCGTCAAAACAGTCGGCCAGCGCCTCACACAAGGTGCCGGTGTCCCGATTGCTCACGACTTGATTTCGGACGCCCCATCGTTCCAGATTTTGTTGCAGGATGCGGGCGCGGGCAGGTACATATTCATTGCTCCACAGCAGTCCTGTGTCTCCAAGTGCGGTGGCGATTTGGGTGGACTTTCCTCCGGGGGCGGCGCATAGATCAAGAATGCATTCGCCACTCTTGGGATCCAGCACGGTTACTGCCGAGGCGGCGGAGGGTTCCTGCATATAATAGGCGCCGGCGTGGTGCAGAGGATCGCTGCCTGCTTTGTGGGAGGCATCCAGATAGAAACAGTCGGGGGCAAAGGGGGATTCCTCCAACGGATGGGGGAATAAACGGCAAAACTCCTCCGCAGAAATGCGTTGTGTGTTCACCCGAAGCCCTCGTCGCAGAGGCAGGTCGTAGCCGGCAAGAAACTCATTGTATTGTGCTCCCAACAGAAAACGCATCCGTTCTTCAAACAGAGAAGGTAACTGCATCATTGATTCCTCCTGACAGTGAAAATGCCGCCACGAGTATTCACTGTGGCGGCAAAAGATCATTTTTCGTCGGAAATAGCCTGTTTGAGGGCTTGGGCCAGCTGGTCGGGGCAGGAAGTACCCTTGAAACCGCAGGTAATCCCTTCCATACGGCTTATTGCCTCTTCCACAGGCATACCTTCCACCAGACGGGAAACACCTTGGGTGTTACCGTTACAACCACCGTCAAACTGTACTTTGGTTACCTTGCCGTCTACGATGTCGAAGGTGATGTTCCGAGAACAGACACCGCGGGTGCGATACTGATAGGCCATACAAAATGCCTCCTTATCGGTCAACGACCGTGTTTGTGTTTATAGTCTTTCATCAGTTTAATGGTTTCATCCGGCGCGCTGTAACTGCCCAGCGGACGGGGAGACTTGGTATACATGCCGTGGAAATCCGATCCGCCGGTCATCAGCAGCTCGTGGGCTACGGCGAAGTCTTGTAGAGCAGCTGTCTGCTGTTCGTTGTTGCGGGGGTGCCATACTTCCACTCCGTCCAGCAGACCCGAACCCACCAGCTCTTGCATTAAATCGGTGCTGTCGTAGGTGTAGGGGTGCGCCAATACGGTGAGTCCACCGGCACTGTGGATAAGATCAATGACTTCGTGCACGTCGGGATATTCGGTGGCTACGTAGGCGCAACCGTTCTTGGGTGAGAATAATTTTTGATAGACGTCTCCGTAGAAGCCGTCGGCATAGCCTGCGTCTATCAATGCATGCATGATGTGTTGCTTAAATACGTTGGTGCTGCCGGAGGCACAACGAACAACAGAGTCGGGGATGATGGGATAATATCGCAGCACTTTGCGTATCATCTCGGTGGCAGCAGCACGACGACTGTTATTAGTTTGACGGCACATCCCCTCCAAACGGTCGGGACTGTCGCACAGATAACCCAGAATATGTACTTTTTGCTTGCGCTGAGGATCCCAAGCGGACATCTCCACACCATGAATAATCTCAATGCCTTGCCGCTTACCGATAACGACGGCACGGGTGGCACCGGCTACTGCATCGTGGTCGGTGATGGAAAGCGCGGACAATCCACGGCGACGGGCGATGGCGATGATCTCGTCGATGCCCAAAGAACCGTCGGATATTTTACTGTGACAATGCAGATCGCAAGCCATAATGATTCCTCCGTAAAACCTCGGTCAACACGACCGAACAAAACAACCGCTAACAAGTAGAATTATACCACATAAATGCCCATAAAAGCAATAAAAAAATCCAAAAATGCAGAAAAAAGTGACTTTGCAACAGAGTGGGCTGTAATGTGGATGTTTTTTGGTCATTTCCACCACGCTATGTTGTGGAAATCCACCTGTAATCGGTTGATTTTCTATGGCTTTTGTGGTATACTGAATGGACAACAAAGAAAGAAAGAGTGACAAGTATGACGAAGATTGATATTTTTTCCGGTTTTTTGGGCGCCGGTAAAACAACGCTTATTAAGAAACTGATAAAAGAAGCTTATACGGGAGAGAAGCTGGTACTCATTGAAAATGAGTTCGGAGAGATCGGTATCGACGGTGGCTTCATGAAAGAGGCCGGTATCGAAATCACGGAGATGAATTCCGGTTGTATCTGTTGCAGTCTGGTGGGCGATTTCACCGAATCTCTGGTACAGGTGTTGGAGCAGTTTGCTCCCGATCGTATCTTGATTGAGCCCTCGGGCGTAGGCAAGCTCAGCGACGTGATCAAAGCCGTGGAGAAGGTGGCTTCCGACCATGTGAAGCTCAACTCCTTTACAACTATCGCAGATGCCGGCAAATGCAAGGTTTATTCCAAAAATTTTGGAGAGTTTTACAACGACCAGATCGTCCATGCCGGTTGCATTGTGCTGAGTCGTACTGGCGGTATTTCTCAAGAAAAATTGGATGTGGCGATGGCCATCATCCGTGAGAAAAACGCTGAGGCTACGGTTATTACCACTCCGTGGGAGCAGCTGAGCGGAGCGCAGATCCTGTCGGCTATGGAGAAACAGACGACTCTGTTTTCTGAATTATCTCGTTTGGAGAAGGAGACCTGCCCCATTTGTGGTCACGACCACGAGCACCACCACCATCATCACGATGAGGAGAAGTGCGACTGTCACGATCACGAGCACCACCATCATCACGATGAGAAGGAGTGCGACTGTCACGATCACGAGCACCACCATCATCACGAGGAGGAGGAGTGTCACTGCCACGAGCACCACCACCATCATCATCATCATCATGCAGACGATGTGTTTGACAGCTGGGGTACGGAAACGGTGACGGTGTACACGGCTGAGGAGGTTTATAATGCACTGATACAGTTGGAGAAAGAGGAATCTTTCGGAACCGTATTGCGTTCCAAGGGTATTGTGGCCGGTGTAGATGGATGGATCCATTTTGATTATGTCCCCGGCGCTCCGGATGTGCGTACGGGTGGTGCGAATGTGACCGGTCGTCTGTGCGTTATCGGTACTGATATTAACAAGGATGCCTTAGCGGCGCTGTTCCGAATCTAAAATAGGAGATGAAGCAGATGGAAATTCCTGTATATCTGTTTACCGGTTTTCTGGATTCCGGTAAAAGCACCTTTTTACAGAGTACGCTGGAGGACAAGCGTTTCAATAATGGAGAGCGCACCCTGGTGCTGTTATGCGAAGAAGGCGAGTGTGAACTGGAGCCTCATCGTTTTTCTGGTAAAAACGTCACCGTCCAAGTGATTGAGGAACCGGAACAACTGACGGTAGAGTCCCTGACGGCTATGCAGAAGAAATGCCGTGCCCAGCGGGTGATGGTGGAGTACAATGGTATGTGGCCCATGCAGACACTGTTTGATAATTTTCCTAAGAATTGGGTGATTTATCAGGAGATGATGTTTGCGGACGCCAACACCTTTGCTACTTACAATGATAATATGCGCGGTTTGGTGGTGGATAAGTTGCAAGGAGCCCAGTTGGTGGTGTTCAATCGGGCGGAAAAGAGTTTTAATAAAATGGAACTGCATAAGATTGTTCGTGGAGTCAGCCGCCGGACGGAGATTGCTTATGAATACGGCGAGGATGACGTTGAGTACGATGACATTGAGGATCCGCTGCCTTTCGATAAGGAGGCGTCGGTGATTGAAGTGGAAGATGATGACTTTGCTCTCTGGTATCGGGATTTGTCGGAAGAACTGGCGAGTTATCACGGGAAAACCGTACAATTTAAAGGACAGGTGGTGGTAGACCGCTCCATTCCGAAAAACTGTTTTGTTGTGGGGCGTCCGCTGATGACCTGTTGTGTGGATGATATCCGCTTTGCGGGATTGGTCTGTGAGTGGGATGAAGCTGCTTCCTTGACCAGCCGTGAATGGGTGGTTATCACGGCATCCATTCGAATAGGGGAGCATAGTTGCTATGGCCGCAAAGGTCCGATTCTTACCGCTTTGTCGGTGAAGAGAACAGCCGCTCCGGAGCAGGAAGTGGCTACTTTCTATTAATAACATTGTCTGTTTTTTAACAGGTTTGCAAGAAAAGCCACAAAAACATCTACATATTTTGTTAATTATGAACAAAAAATCGAACGATTATTTTTGCAAAAAGGCAAAAATATATTTTGCTCTTGCAAAGTAAACAAAAAGGGAGTATATTATTTGTAACAGGTGTGCAAACCTTGCGAATTTCGGTCCATTTGCGGCATTGCCGCTGGAATATAAAAGACATTGTGGAGGTATATTGTTATGAACAAGGTAGAACTCATTGCTGCCGTTGCCGAGAAGGCCGGTCTGACCAAGAAGGACGCTGAGAAGGCTGTTGCCGCTTTCGTGGCTTCTGTTGAGGATGCTCTGGTTAAGGGCGATAAGGTTCAGTTGATTGGCTTCGGTACTTTTGAGGTTCGTGAGCGCGCTGCCCGTGTGGGTCGCAACCCCCAGACCAAGGCGGAGATCAAGATTGCCGCTTCCAAGCAGCCCGTTTTCAAGGCTGGCCAGGCTCTGAAGAAGGCTGTCAACTAATTTTCTTACAGAAACGAGCCGCCCGTTTTCGGGCGGCTTTTTCTGTTCCGAACAGGAGGGTAACTATGCGTCTGGATAAGTATCTGAAAGTGTCCCGTTTGATCAAGCGCCGTACTGTTGCCAATGAGGCCTGCGATGCGGGTAAGGTGCTTGTAAACGACAAACCTGCTCGTGCTTCTTATGAGGTGAAAGTGGACGATGTCATCACCTTGACGTTGGGCGCTCGTCAGCTGCGAGCGCAGGTGGTTTCTATTCAAGAGACGGTGGCTAAGAACGATGCCGCACTTCTCTATAAAGTACTGCCTTGATCGAAGGTATATTTTTCCGTGCACTTCACATATACTATGGCAGGATATGCGGAGGAGTGACGTGTTATGGACAATGGAAATCGGGCACAACCGCGCCCTCATCAACTGATTTTGCAGGATCGTAACGTGCTGGAGCTGACCGGCGTTTCGGATGTGGACAGTTTTGACGAAAATGCCGTGACGGCCTATACGTCCTTAGGGGCATTGTTGATTCGAGGAAAAAACCTGCACATTCGCCACTTGGACGTGGAGGGCGGTTTGCTTTCGGTGGAGGGACAGATGGATGCTCTGACCTATACCGAGGTATCCCGCGGCGGCTTTTTTAGCCGCCTGTTGCGATGACCGAATGGACGGGGAACCAGCAGCTTTGGTTCCTTTTGCAGAGCTGCGGTGTCGGTGGCATGGTTGGTATGTTGTTTGACGTGTTGACCGGATGGGGAAGAGCGTCGCTCAAACGATATATGGTGTTCTTCTTGGATGTTCTATTCGGCCTATTGGCGGCGTTGATTACTTTTTTTGGTGCGCTGGTGATTACCGACGGACGGATGCACCCTCTACTGTTTACAGGAGTGCTTGCAGGGATGTTGACAGAGCACTTTTTGATTGGCCGTTTTATCAGTAAACTTATTCAGCGGGTCGTGTGGTTTCTGCGTCACGCGGTTCAATGCTTACATTCAGTAGTGGTGCGTATGGAACTTCGATTTGACCAGATGGACATGAATGATCGCGAACAAAAGAAAAGTAAGGTCCAAAAACGTAAAAAAGTGCAAAAAAAATTCTTATTTTTCAAAAAAAGCACTTGAAATCTTTAATATAATAGAGTAGAATGTATTGTGTGCATTTATTTATATGCATAATACAAAGTGGCAGGAGGTAATTGCTATGAGCGCTCGTACAAAAGCGGCTCGTCATTCGATGAGCAAGCATAGTTGGGTCGTTCGCATTTTGGTGATTGCTGTTGCCGCTTTTTTGTTTTTGAAGCTGGTTCAGCTTCATATGCAATTGGAGGAGAAGCAGCAGCTTATCTCCAATATGAACGAGAGCATTCACAGACAGACGCTGATCAATGAGGACTTGGGCGAACAGATTGCCAATGCAGATGAGTATCTCGAGCGTGAAGCGAATGAGTCTGGTTTGTATAAGCCCGGTCAGCAGATTTATCAGAATGCGGCCGGTTGATTGGGATTAGGGGGAAACAGAACACGTTATGCAGTTAGAGGTTGGAGCCATTCTTGAGGGCAAAGTTACCGGTATCACTAAATTCGGCGCTTTTGTGGAGTTGCCGGATAAAATGACCGGCATGGTACACATTTCTGAGGTTGCGTCCACGTTTGTCAAAGAGATTCGTGACTTCGTTACCGAAGGCCAAACGGTCAAGGTCAAGGTGATGAGCATTGGTGAGGACGGCAAAATCAGCCTATCCATCAAAAAGGCGCAACCGCCTGCGCCTCGTCAAACTCAGCCTCGTCGTCCTGCGTTCAACGGTCGTCCCGGTGATTATGAATGGCAGTCTTCGACTCCTCGCAGTGAGAGCTTTGAGGATATGATGAGCCGATTTAAGGCTACCAGTGATGAAAAGATATCGGACTTGAAGCGCTCGATGGACAATAAACACGGCGGCTTCGGCCGTAAACCCCGTGGTAACGGCGGTCCGCAGATGTAAACAAATAAAAGGGGAATGCATTTCTCTCTGTCAGGGGAGAGGCGTTCCCTTTTTTGTGTAACTTAGTGAGGATGAATATGGAAAAGTTTGAGTATTGCGCGCCGTGCTTGTTTGGTGTGGAAGGGATATTGGGTGACGAATTGCGTCGTTTTGGCGCTGAGAATGTCCGCCCTGAAAATGGGCGCGTGCTGTTTTGCGGCGATCTGTCTATGATGGTGCGAGCGAATATCGGTTCTCGCTATGCAGAGCGGATTCAGATCGTGATGGGGCGCTTTACTGCGCTGAGTTTTGAGGAACTGTTTCAGGGGACCAAGGCGCTGCCGTGGGAACGCTTCATCAGTTGTCAGGATGCCTTTCCTGTGAAGGGGTGGTCTTTGAATAGCCAACTTCATAGTGTACCGGATTGCCAAGCTATTGTTAAAAAAGCGGTTGTGGAGCGTTTGCGCTCGGTGTACGGTATTCAGTGGTTTGATGAGTGTGACGGAAAATGTCAGATTCAATTCACTATAATGAAAGATGAGGTTACGCTGCTGTTGGATACCAGTGGCGTGGGGTTGCATAAACGCGGCTATCGCGCGGTGGCGGGCGGTGCTCCGATCAAAGAGACGTTGGCCGCGGCAATTGTGGATGTAACTCGTGCTCGGCGTGCTCGTTTGGTATGCGATCCTTGTTGCGGTTCCGGCACCTTACTTATTGAAGCGGCTTTGGCTGCACGCGGCATCGCTCCCGGTGTGCGTCGTACTTTCTCGGCTATGTATTGGGACAGCATCCCTTCCGAAATATGGAAGGAGGAGCGCCAATTGGCCAGAGAGCGGCAACGCGAGGTAGAGTTTGCGGCGGTGGGCGGTGATATTGACGAGACGGTGCTGTCTTTGGTGGGGGAGAACGCCGCAAAAGCAGGCGTAGGCGACTGCATCACCACGGCGTTGCGAGATGTTAAGGATTTCGTCCCCGACGGTGACAGCGGCACGGTGCTGTGCAATCCTCCCTATGGTGAGCGCTTACTGGATGTAAAAGCGGCAGAAGAGCTGTATAAAACTATGGGTAAGGTTTTTGTTCCTAAGACAGGCTGGAGTTATGCCATCATCAGTCCTCACGAGCAATTCGAGACTTTGTTTGGCCGTCCTGCAGATAAACGACGCAAATTGTATAACGGAATGCTGAAATGCCAGCTGTTTATGTATTATAAGTGATGTAAAGAGGTGCAACTTTACAGATGCACAAACCTTTTGGAGGTGTAACTATGCGCCATGTGTTTATTTTAAATCCGGTTGCAGGCAAAAATCAGTTAGCGTTGATGCTACGTGGCAAAATCGACGCCTATTTCTCGCGTCATCCTGAACTGGAATATCAGATTCGTTTAACCGACGGCGTGGGTGCAGCTACTCGTATCGCACGAGATGAGTGTGAAAAAGGAGGTCCTGTGCGTTTGTATGCCTGCGGTGGTGACGGTACGCTTCAAGAGACGGCCAACGGTATTCCTGTTGGATGTGAGGATGTGGAATTGACGGTGATTCCTTGTGGCTCCGGTAATGACTATGTGCGCATTTTTGGTGGTCGCGATAAGTTTATGGATCTTGAGGATTTGATCGAAGGTACGGCTTTCCCTGTGGATGCGGTAGATTGCGGCGATCGGTTGTCCCTCAATATTGCCTCCATCGGTATGGATGCCTCAGTAGGGCAGAAGATGCAGCGTTATAAGCATTTGCCCGGCGTCAGCGGCTCTATGGCGTATAATTTAGCGATTGTGGATGTGTTTTGCCATCCTATTGGTGTGGAGATGAAGATTGAAATCGATACCGCAGAAGGAACGATTACCCGTGATGGTCGTTACCTGATGACGTTGGCTGCTAACGGTCAGTATTACGGCGGCGGATATCGGGGTGCTCCTCGTGCTGTAGAGGATGACGGTGTTCTGGACTTTGTATTGGTTAAGAAGATTCCTCGTTTACAGATTCCAATGATCTTGGGCAAATACAAAGCAGGTGAGCACGATGGTATTGATTGTTTGGAATGGATTCGCGGCACGGCAATGCGGGTTAAGGCGGCGAAATCTATGGTATGTAACGTGGATGGTGAATGTTTCGATGCAGCGGAGATGAACTTTACTATCGTCCCTGCTGCATATCGATTTGTGTTACCGGCTTCGATAGCAGCTCGTCGAAAATTGTCGAAAAAGGAAACGATCACCGTGTGATTGTAAATAAAGTGTAAAATTGAAAGAAAACTGCACATTTTCTCTTGATTTTTTCAAAAAAATGGGTACAATAGAATTAGCACTCACAGCGAACGAGTGCTAGCGTTGCAAGGTTTATATTTTGGGAGGTACTTATTATGTCTATCAAACCGTTAGCTGATCGCGTTGTCATTCGTTTTGCCGAGGCGGAAGAGACCACTAAGAGCGGTATTATTTTAGCTGCTGCTGCTAAGGAAAAGCCCCAGGTAGCTGAAGTTGTGGCAGTTGGTCCCGGCGGCAACGTAGATGGTAAGGATATTACGATGTATGTGAAGGTGGGCGACAAGGTGCTCATCTCCCGTTATGGCGGCACCGAGATTAAGTTGGACGGAGAGGAATTTACCATCGTCCGTCAGAATGACATTTTGGCCGTTGTCGAAGAGTAATTAAGGAGGTTATGGATTATGGCTAAGATTATTTTATATGGTGAGGATGCCCGCAAGGCTTTGCAGTCCGGTGTAGATCAGCTGGCTAATACGGTCAAGATCACTATGGGTCCTCGTGGTCGTAACGTGGTGCTCGATAAAAAGTTCGGATCTCCGTTGATTACCAACGACGGCGTCACCATTGCCAAGGAGATCGAGTTGGATGATGCTTTTGAGAATATGGGCGCTCAGCTGGTCAAGGAGGTTTCCATCAAAACTAACGACGTAGCCGGTGACGGTACTACCCCCGCCACTCTGCTGGCGCAGGCTCTCATCCGTGAGGGCATGAAGAATGTGGCAGCCGGTGCGAATCCTATGGGCGTCAAAAAAGGTATTCAGGCTGCTGTGGATGCTGTGGTGGAACAGGTCAAGGCCAACTCCAAGAAGGTGTCCGGCACCGAGGATATTGCCAGTACCGCTACTATTTCCGCCGGCGATGCCACCATCGGCCGCTTGATTGCCGAGGCTATGGAGAAGGTGTCTGCTGACGGTGTTATCACTGTGGAAGAGTCCAAGACTGCGGAGACCTATACCGAGGTGGTAGAAGGTATGCAGTTTGACCGTGGTTACATCACTCCTTATATGGTCACCGATACCGATAAGATGGAGGCAGTGATTGACGACGCGCTTCTGCTTATTACCGATAAGAAGATCTCCAACATTCAGGATATTCTGCCTTTGTTGGAGCAGATCCTGCAATCCGGTCGCAAACTGGTGATCGTGGCTGAGGATGTTGAGGGCGAGGCGCTGTCTACCTTGATCGTTAACCGCCTGCGCGGTACCCTTACTTGTGTAGCGGTGAAGGCTCCCGGTTTCGGAGATCGTCGCAAAGAGATGTTGCAGGATATCGCTATTCTTACCGGCGGTCAGGTCATCTCTGAGGAATTGGGCTTCGATCTGAAAGAGGCGTCCATCCAAATGCTGGGACGCGCCGGTCAGGTCAAGGTGACCAAGGAGAGTACCGTTATCGTCAATGGTATGGGCGATCCTAATTTGATTAAATCCCGCGTGGGTCAGATTCGTGCGCAGATCGAGACTACGACTTCTGACTTTGACCGTGAGAAGTTGCAAGAGCGCTTGGCTAAGTTGGCCGGCGGTGTAGCGGTGATCAAGGCCGGTGCAGCCACTGAGGTGGAAATGAAGGAGAAAAAGCTCCGCATTGAAGATGCTCTCTCTGCCACCAAGGCGGCGGTAGAAGAGGGTCTGGTAGCCGGTGGTGGTGTTGCACTGATCAACGCCTCTTCGGTGTTGGTGCCTATGTTAGATACTGCCGAGGGTGATGAGAAGACCGGTATTCAGATCGTTCTCAAAGCGTTGGAGGAGCCGGTGCGTCAGATTGCACTCAACTCCGGTCTGGAAGGTAGTGTCATCATTGACAAGATTCGCACCGCCGATAAGCTGAACTACGGCTTTGATTTTGCTAAGGAAGAGTATGTAGATATGTTTGCCGCTGGCATCGTGGACCCCACCAAGGTGACCCGTTCTGCGTTGCAGAATGCGGCCTCTGTGGCGGCGATGGTGCTGACCACCGAGAGCCTGGTGGCGGATAAGAAAGAGCCTCTGCCGCCTGCGGCTCCTGCCGGCGCCGGAATGGACGGTATGTACTGATCACACAAGTAAAAACGCCCTGCATCCTCGTGATGCAGGGCGTTTTCTTATGCCTTACAGTATTTGTCTTTCGTAGTCGGTCTGGTGTTCGTGAATATCTTTGCCTTCCATCAGATGGGTGACATCCACAAAGTCGTGGCGGGTATTCTTGATACCATTTTCACCAATGGTGATAATGGTGCCGCCATTGATGGAGGCTTTCCAGTAACAGCCGGGACCGGTCTTACAGGCGAACATCATTTGAATTCCTTCATAAGGAATCATGAAGTTGTTGCAATGATCGTGCCCCGCCAGTACGTGGGTAATCAGCCCACTTTCTTTGAGCATAGTGAGTGCACCGTCTTCCGCAGGATAACTGCAAATCGGCTCATTCAGATCTCCATATCCATCTACGTGACCGCATCGGCCGTTGGTGAAGACGGTTTTTGCCGCCGCACGATAGGCATTCAGAGGAATGTGTAACATCATCAGTCCGTCTTTATAGCCGATTTCTTTTAGTGCGACGGCTTGTTCGCCGATCCAGGCCAATTGATCGGGCCACAGTTTATCGTAAGCCCAGCTTTTTTCTCCGTTTTCCTTGGTATAATCGGTGGAATTGTGAGAGTCGATCATAAACAGTGCGGTAACGGGCTTTTCCCCTTCGTTAATGCCGAGGATATAGTTGCCGTTGCCGAAGGCGGGGTCACCGTCTTCAAATTGGCAGAGAGGATGCTTCTTGAACAGTTTTGCCGCTTCTAAAACAGGCTCTATTCCATCCTGGTGATCGTGGTTGCCCCATACGAAGGTCCACGGAATGTTGAAACGATCCAACAGCTGTGCCAGCATTTCGTAGGAATGGAAGTGGCGAGGATAGGCCATATCGCCGGTGATTGTAATGAGATCGGGATTGTGGCGCGTTACTAATTCTTTGATGGTGTATTCTAAAATGGGACGATAGGGATGGTCTTCGTTCCATTCAGAGTCGTTCATCTGCGGGTCGGACAAGTTGAGAATGACAAAATCTTTGCCGTTAAGCTTTTTTAAAATCTTCATTGTAACACCTCTGGACTTGGTCAATTCCAGCTGTATACAAATTCGTTGATACCCTTACCTTCTACCAGATGAGTCACGTCCACTAATTGTTGGTGCACATTCTTGATGCCGTTTTCACCCACGGTGATGATGGTGCCGCCGTTCATAGCCGACTGCCAATAGCATCCGGGGCCGGTTTTGCAGGCAAACATCAGCACAACACCCTCATAATTTACAATAAAGTTGTTGCAGTGGTCGTGACCGGCCAGTATGTGGGTAATGAGACCGCTCTCCTTGATAGTGGCCAATACATTATCCTCACGAGGATGGCTGGCGATGAGCTCGTGCTGTTGACCGTATACGTCGGAGTCGCCTCCACGACCACCGGGAAAGGCCATCTCTGCCGCACCGCGATAGCAATAGGGGGGCGTGTGTAGCATCATCAGACCGTCTTTGTAGCCACCCTCTTTCAGTGCGGCGGCCTGATCGCTAATCCATGCCAGTTGATCGGGCCACAGTTTGTCGTAGACCCATTTCTTCTCCCCATTATCCAGAGTGATCTCGACAGAGTTATGGGAGTCGATCATAAACAAGGCAGAGATTGGTTTGTCCTCTTCGTTGATGCCCAGAATATAGTTGCCGCTACCAAAATCGGGGTTGCCGTCTTCAAACAGACAGAGGGGATGCTTTTTGAAAAGTTCGGCGGCTTGTAGGGTCAGTTCTATTCCGTCCTGATGGTCGTGGTTGCCCCATACAATGGTCCAGGGAATTCTGTAACCGTCCAGAAGGTTGGCGAAGGCTTCGTAGGAAGTGAAATGACCGGAATAGGCCATATCACCGGTAACGGTGATAAGATCAGGAGAATACTGTTTAATGAGCTGATCGATGGTGTACTCCAGAATAGGACGATAGGGGTGACCGTTTTCCCACTCGAAGTTGCACATTTGGGGATCGGATAAATTCAGAATGATAAAATCCTTATCTTTTGCTTTTTGCAGAATCTTCATATGAACGCCTCCTGAAATGGTCAAAGTTTATTGCTATTATACCATTCATTTCCATTGAATTCAACTGTTTTTATATATAAAAAAGCCCTCTCAAGAACTGAGAGGGCTTTTTTTGTTATTTGTTCTTATTTCTTTTTCTTTTTCTTTTTCTTTTTGAAGATAAAACTGCGGAAGAGAATGACGTTCATTACTGCAAAGAAGGCGGTGAGGATGCCCAGCGTCAACCAAGGTTTGACCGGAGCCAAGGTGGCCAATAACATGAGCGGAAAACCGAATACAATGGCAGGAAAGTTCTGATACACCATATTGTCGGCGGCGGGGGTTTTGAAATCGCCGTCAATCTCGCGCAATAGGATAATGCCTGTGCTGGCGGTACCGGTGAGCATACCATACATGGTGAGGAATTGTTCCTCCTGATACTCCTTAAACAGCACTTTTGCGATCCATCGATTATAGATATATGTGGAAATAAGACCCACCACGCCCATAATGAGGATGACCCCCCAGTATTGCTCCAAAACGCCCAAGCGAATGGCGGCGATGCCGGCTACCACCATAATATCATAGAACAGGTTACCGGCGCGGGTCATCAGGAAGTCATTGGTGTACTCCTTTTTAACAATGCCGGCCTTTTTCAGCAGATTCAGAACGAACTTGATTACTGTGGCGGACAGAACGCCCAATAGGAAATTGAATCCATAGATAACCGATTTCATCCCCGGGAGCAGGTTGCCCAGCATCAGCATCATTAAATAGGTCAGCAGATAGGCCAGACCGATAAGTGCAATCTGGATGGTCATCTTGTCCACACTCTCCTGCATGGGAATCTCGTTGGAGGACTGAATTTGCTCGGCGTGAATGGTGCCTTCCTCTGTCTTTTTATTTGGGATAAGACCTTTCTTGCGCAGATAGTTTAGATGGAATACACCGCCGATACTGGCGCACAGGAAGCCCAACGCGGCAATGGTAAGACCGAAACTCTTACCACCTTCGAATCCAAAATCGTTCTCATAAATACCACCGTAGTTGAGCGCTTGTCCCGTTCCTTGACCATAGCCGAAGGGGAGTAGGATGCCAGCTGCACCGAAGAAGTCTTTGATGATGATAGTGGCCACTAGTGAGATAGTCAGACCCAGCACTGCTTGCAACAGATAGGTGGAAACAGTGGTAACGCCGGTGTTGAAAATCTCTACCGTACGTTTTTTGTTCATTTTACCCTTGCCGGACTTAAAGGTAGTGGCAATAAAGCCGAGTGCCAAGGTGTGATAGGTAATCAGCTCCAGCGTGGCGGTGCCGTGACCGCCAAAGAACGCAGTGTCGAACATCACATCGTTGGTGGCCCATTTGTAAATGCCGGCCACTACAATCAGAATGCCGCCTGCCAGAACAGAGGTGGGAATGAGCGAAGCTTGTAAAAAAGGAATCGCTTTTTTGATGATGTTGGCTACTAACAAGCTTGCCAGCAAAACAGCAAACACATTTAGACCACTCCAGGCATTAAAGTCCCAAAAATTCAGCATGGGGATCCCCCTTTTTGATGTTTTTATGACGATAGTAGAAATGTACGTATTTTAAGGCGTTGAATCGTTTGCCGCCTTTGCATTGATACACCTTGCCACCGTGGTAAACGTTTAGTTTGTTGCGCCCCAACACGGTCACGGCAGTGGCCTCGGAGAAGGGAAAGATAAGCGCGTTGTCTGTTCCTTCGTCCACGGTCACACGGTCCCCATATAGGTGCAGAACTGCATTTTTTCTCAACAGTTCCTTGCGCTTGTTCAGGATCACCTCTGACAGAGTGGCGTGGTCTTCGTATACGGGGACTTCAGTGAATGCGGTCACGTCGGTTTGATTGATAAAACCTTTCTGGTAGTCATACCAGGCGGTAGTGAATTCGAAGGGGAAGTCGCAACCGACTCCCTCCAATCGTTTGTCTTCGCTGTAGCGCACCTTGCGGTGACAGGTGAGGCATTCTGCCTCGTTGCCGTGGCTCTCAAATCGGCTCAGTCCGCAAAAAGGACATACGTACATAGCTCGTTCCAGATATTCTGCCCGTTTGTTGGAGCGGTAAACATTATCCGCCATACCTTCGTCCACGAACAGTTCTTTTTCGATGATGGCAAATAATTCTTCATCGGTCAGGGAGGCGTATTCCTCCGGCTTCACCACGCGGGAAACATAGGATTGCATCTTTCCTTTGCGGATGCCGTCGCTCCAACGGGGTTGGGAGCCATAGCCTCCTTCGATGCGGTAGAGCGCGATGGGCATTCCCAGCTTTCGTGCCAACGGCACAATGGCGTTGCTCATATATTCGGTCTTTCCGCTGTATGTACGGTTTCCTTCGGGTGCAATGGCGATGGTGCCGCCCTCGCGAGCCACGCGGATACAGTTCATCACTGCGGCTACGTCGGTGGTTTGCTTTTTAATAGGAATGGGGGCAATCAGCCAGCGGATCAGCGAACTGACCCAACCATTGGAAAAAAGATCCTCACTGGCCATATAATAGATGGGCCCGCGAATAGACATTCCCACAAAGAATTGGTCAAATGGGGTTTGATGATTCAGCAGCACCAAATAGGGTCGCTTCTCCTGGTCGGAAAACCGAGTGGGGGAGATTCCGTATTTCCAATAAGAATACGGGCGCAGAATAGCATAGACTATATTTCGCACGATTCGATGGCGGTAGCGAATCCACGGTTTTTTCTTGGATTTCTTGCTCATAGGAGACTCCTGACTGCCTGGGGGCGAATATAAAAATAAATTAAAACAATTTATTATACCATTTTTGGCAGCATAAGTCAAAGAAAAAATCAAAATTCGTCAATTTTGCACTTAACAGACGAGGTGATGTAAAACCTTATGAATCGACTATGCCTTGTCATCCGTTGCGTCTTTCGCACTAAAAAAAGAAGACAACCCAAATGGGTTGTCTTCTTTTCTTGGTGCGGGTAAGAGGACTTGAACCTCCACCGAATTGCTCCGATATGAACCTGAATCATACGCGTCTGCCAGTTCCGCCATACCCGCATATTTAACTGTCGTCCCCCTCGGGACGAATTGCATTATACAGCAGGCAAAACGGTTTGTCAAGGGTTTTTTAAAACTTTTTTCAAAAACTTGCGCGTTAAATTTTATCGGGTAGATATCCTTCAAAAATGATGGTGTCAAACCGGGCTTTGGAGGCTTTTTCTTCCTCTTGGGAACGGATGGTCCACGCCATGGTAGTGGGGTGGAACAACCGACAGAAACGGAAAAAGAGTTGGCTGTGATCGGTATGTTGGTAGGCGATGAAATCTGGACGGCACAGGAAGTTGGCCATCAGTGCGGACAGAGGAACACGCAAGGCGGGTTCAACCTCGCCTTCTTCAAAGCGTTTAGAGAGAATGCCGCGGCGCACCTGTGGTGCGTGCTTGCGGAACCAGCGCATCATAAAAGGATTAAAAGATTCCACACACCAAGGACCTTTATATTGCTGCAAATGGGGAAGGGTAGCCTCGCACAGAGCCGTATCGGTGTAAGCGCGCATTGGCTTAAACTCACATAAAAGCGGCACACCGTCCAAAACTTCCAACACTTCATCTAACAGCGGTATGTATTGGTCGCTGTCTAACAAGCGCAGCGACTGCAACTCTGTATAGGTCATTTCATCCACTCGACGCTCTACACCGCACATACGGGTCAGTGTGTTGTCGTGGAACACCACGATCTGACGGTCAGCGGTGAACTGTACATCCAATTCCACACCGTAACCGCACTCTCTTGCCCGCCGAAAAGCGGCAAGAGAGTTTTCGGGTACAACGCTGTCGTTGGTGTGCAGACCCCGATGAGCAAATCGCGTATGACAGAAAGGAGCATTATCCCGCCGCCGACCGGGTAGGGCGGCGGACAAGAGCAACAGAATGACACTCAACAGTGCAATCAATAGATATACGAACCACATAATGCGTTTTCCTTAATCTTCTACGTCAAAGTTTTCCAACAGAGAACCTTTTTTCTCGGTAAGCGTGTCGCCGTGTTTGACAAACAGCATGGTCGCAAAGGAGGCGGCTACAAAGATGGTGGAATAAAGGAACAGAATATTGTAGCTGATATTCTCAATAAGAGCGCCAGCCACGATGGGGGTGATGATCTGGGCGGCCATAGAGAAGGTGTAATAGTAACCGGTGAACTTACCCACGTCCGATAGATGGCACATCTCCACCACCATAGGCAAGGAGTTCACATTGATGGCGGCCCAAGCAAAGCCGATGAGCACAAACACCGCATACAGGATGGGAGAGAAGCTGTCGGCAAGTAGGGTATACACAAAGGCGGCGCAGAAGCAGGATGCCAGAACGGCGCAACCTATGAGAATGGTCTTCTTGCGACCAATCTTAGAGGAGATGATGCCGATGGGCAGATACGATACGATGGCACCGGCCATGGCGATGGTCAGGCACATATTGGCATCGCCCAGCACCATGCCCCACTGCTTGCCGGCAAAAACGGTAAACCAAGTGGTGATACCGTTGTATCCTACGTACCACAAAGCCACGGAACAAAGCAAGAAAATCAAGCTGGCACGAACAGAGCGGGAAAGTTTCTTCCTTTCTCCCGTATCTTGGGGAGTCTCAGGATCAGGAGATTCGAATTGAGAGGCTTCGGCTACCAGCGTGTTCTCTTTTATCGTGAAGAACAGGACGATAACAGCCACCACCATGATAGCGGCAACCACTGCATAGAGCAGAAAATAGTCCACGTGTTGTGCATTGCCAATCCGCTCCTTGGAATACAGAACTCCGGAGATGAGCAGGTAGAGAATACCGCCTGCAGCACCCATTAGATTAATAACGGCATTTCCTTTGCTGCGCAGGGGCTTAGGCGTTACGTCGGGCATCAGAGCCACCGCAGGGGAGCGATAGGTGCCCATAGCGATGAGTAAAAGCCCCAGAAGAGCGATAAAGGCAATTAGTTTCCACGGAGCGGGGGCCGCTGCGTAACTGTTGTCTATGAGGGGCAGGCCCAACATCAATAGTACCGCCACCGCTGTACCGATCAAGATGAAGGGCATGCGGCGTCCGATTCGGGTGTTTACTTTATCCGAGAGAGAACCGAACAAGGGCAGCAGAAACAGTGCCAACACGTTGTCCATCGCCATTATGCCGCCGGAGATGGTCTCGCTCATATTGAAGGTTTCGGTCAGAATCTTAGGGGTGATGCCATCGTACATTTGCCAAAAGGCAGAAATGGAAAAGAAAGCCAAACCCACCAAAAAGGTGCGGCGATAATTGAGCCTCATACTAACATCCTTTGTTTGTTATTTTACCATCAGTCGCAACAGGGATCCTGACGGGTGATCTTGGAATCGGGGGTGGTGTCAGGGGGCGTGGTGTCGCCTAGACCGGAGGCCTCGCTGAACAGCACATCACGGGTGACGGCGGCTACCGCGTCGGTGGGAACGATGATCTTAGAGGCGCGACCGTTACCCATCTGCACCAGTGCATCGTACTTTTTCAGTTCCAGAACGGCGGCATCGGCACCGGCCTCGCGCAGACGACGAATGCCCTCTGCTTCGGCTTCGCGAGCTAAAAGTACCGCTTTTGCTTCACCTTCAGCGCGGGCGATGGCGGCATCACGCTCGCCTTCGGCAGCGAGTATGGCAGCCTGTTTTTCACCTTCGGCGCGGGTGATAACCGCCGCCTTGTGACCTTCAGCCTGCAACAGGGTCTCGCGGCGATCGCGCTCGGCCTTCATCTGTTTCTCCATCGCTTCCTGAATCTCACGAGGCGGGATGATGTTTTTCAGCTCCACGCGCCCCACTTTGATACCCCACTGATCGGTGGCCTCATCCAAAATAGCGGTCATCTTGCCGTTGATGGTGTCACGGGAGGTCAGGGTGCCGTCTAGGTCCAACTCACCGATGATGTTGCGCAACGTGGTGGCGGTCAGATTGTTCAGCGCCAGAATGGGGTTGACCACGCCATAGGAGTACATTTTAGCATCAAAAATGCGATAAAACACCACCGTGTCGATTTGCATGGTCACGTTATCCTTGGTGATAACCGGCTGAGGGGGAGAATCCAGAACCTGCTCTTTAAGAGTGATCTTTTTGGCGATACGCTCTAAAAAAGGAACTTTAAAGTGCAGACCGGCCGACCAAGTGGTGCGATATTTTCCTAGGAACTCAATGACATACTCGTGGGCCTGAGGAACGATGCGCAAGCAACTGAACAGGATCACGACGAGAAGAATAAATAACGGAATCAACAAATACGGCATATAAACACACTCCTTTTGTTAAGTTAAACATAATTATAACACAAAATGTGGTAAATAGCAAGAAAATACACGAGAACAATTGAAAAAAGTAACCGCATTTGATAGAATAAAGGTGGAGGGATGAGAATGGAACTCAAATATTTGTTATTTGATCTGGATGGTACGTTGACCGATCCGGGTCCTGGCATTACGAACTGCGTGGCGTATGCGTTGGAAAGATTTGGTATACATCCCCTGTCGCGGGAAGAATTGTACCCTTATATTGGCCCCCCACTCACATGGTCTTTTCGGGAATATCATCATCTGACGACCGAGCAGGCAGAGCAGGCGCTTCTCTATTATCGCGAGCGCTTTTCTGTCAAGGGTTTGTTCGAGAACGAAGTGTACGACGGAATCCCCGAATTGCTGGCGGAATTGAAGGAGAGAGGGGTCATTCTTATCGTTGCCACCTCCAAACCGGAGGAATTTACGCATAGGATACTGGCTCATTTCTCTTTGACGGACTATTTTGCTTTTGTGGGCGGAAACACCTTGGATGAGAAGCGCCCCACCAAGAGTGCTGTCATCGAGCATATTCGCAACCATTATCCCGACATATCTTCGCAGAATACCTGTATGATCGGGGATCGGCGGTTTGATGTGGAGGGAGCACATGCCTTCGGTCTGCCCGCCCTCGGGGTGCTGTATGGTTACGGGGACAGGACGGAAATGGAAGCGGCGGGCGCCGATTGGATTGCTGAGGATGTAGCGGAGCTCAGACAGTTGCTGTGCCAATGGGTAATGGAAAAAAGTTGATTGATTATTTTTTCACATTTTGTCGTTTTTCCCTTTACAATTCCTTTTGACTATGGTATTATCTAAGGTGGTAAGTTTCGGGGAGCTTGTTTCCCTCTGACTTAGTCTATTATTATTTTATCCCAATAAAGGAGGACATATCTATGGCAAGAAAGTTTAAGACCATGGACGGTAACAACGCTGCGGCTCACGTATCCTATGCGTTTACCGAGGTGGCGGGTATTTATCCCATTACCCCTTCCAGCCCCATGGCGGACTACGTGGACCAGTGGGCTGCCGCCGGTCTAAAAAACATCTTCGGTACCACCGTTAAGGTGTCCGAGATGGAATCCGAGGCGGGTGCCGCCGGTACTGTGCACGGCTCTCTGAACGCCGGTGCGCTGACCACCACCTACACCGCTTCTCAGGGTCTGCTGCTGATGATCCCCAACATGTACAAGATCGCCGGTGAGTTGCTGCCTTGCGTGTTCCACGTGTCGGCTCGTACCGTGGCTTCTCACGCGCTGAACATCTTCGGTGACCACTCCGACGTTCTGGCTTGCCGCCAGACTGGTTTCGCCATGCTGGCCGAGACCAACACCCAGGAGGTTATGGATCTGGGTGCGGTTGCTCACCTGGCTACCATCAAGGGCCGTGTTCCCTTCATCAACTTCTTCGACGGTTTCCGCACCTCTCACGAGATCCAGAAGATCCAGGTTTGGGATTATGAGGATCTGAAGGAGATGTGCGATATGGACGCCGTGGCCGCGTTCCGTAAGCGCGCCCTGAACCCCGAGCGTCCTGTGATGCGCGGTTCTCACGAGAACGGCGACATCTTCTTCCAGCATCGTGAGGCCTGCAACCAGTACTATGACGCCATCCCCGGCATTGTCGAGGAGTACATGGGCAAGGTCAATGAGAAGTTGGGCACCAACTATCAGCTGTTCAATTACTACGGCGCTCCCGATGCCGAGCGTGTTATCGTGGCGATGGGCTCCATCTGCGACGTGATCGAAGAGGTCATCGACTATATGATCGCCAAGGGTGAGAAGGTCGGTCTGGTCAAGTGTCGTCTGTATCGTCCCTTCTGCGCGGATAAGCTGTCTGCTGCTATCCCCGCCACTGTTAAGAAGATCGCTGTTCTGGATCGCACCAAGGAGCCCGGCGCTCTGGGCGAGCCCATGTATCTGGACGTTGTTACTGCTCTGGCTACCCAGGGTCGCGGCGACATCCGCATCATCGGCGGCCGTTATGGTCTGGGTTCCAAGGATACTCCTCCTTCCAGCGTGTTCGCTGTGTACGACGAGCTGGCTAAGGATGCTCCCAAGGCTCAGTTTACTCTGGGTATCGTGGACGATGTGACTGGTCTGTCTCTGGAGGAGAAGCCCGCTCCCAACACCGCGGCCGAGGGCACCATCGAGTGCAAGTTCTGGGGTCTGGGCGGCGACGGTACCGTTGGCGCAAACAAGAACTCCATCAAGATTATCGGTGACCACACCGATAAGTACGTGCAGGCCTACTTCCAGTACGACTCTAAGAAGACCGGCGGTATCACCATCAGCCACCTGCGCTTTGGTGATCAGCCCATCAAGAGCCCCTATTATATCAATAAGGCTGACTTCGTGGCTTGCCACAACCCCTCTTATGTCCTGAAGGGCTATAAGATGGTCAACGACGTGAAGCCCGGCGGTATCTTCATGATCAACTGCCAGTGGAGTGCCGAGGAACTGGATAAGAATATGCCTGCTGAGGCCAAGCGTTACATCGCTCAGAACAACATCCAGCTCTACACCATCAACGCTATCGACCTGGCGATTGAGATCGGTATGGGCAAGCGTACCAACACGATTTTGCAGTCTGCTTTCTTCACCCTGGCCGGCGTAATGCCCCAGGAGGAGGCTATCCAGTATATGAAGGATGCCGCCACTAAGTCTTACTCCAAGAAGGGTATGGACATCGTGGAGATGAACCACAAGGCCATCGATGCCGGCGCTACCGCGTTCGTGAAGATCGATGTTCCCGCCGCTTGGGCTAATGCTGAGGACGATACCGTCGCTGAGTGCGAGCAGGGTCCCGCCAAGCTGGTTAAGATGGTGGACACCATCATGAAGCCCGTGGGCAAGATGGACGGTGACAGCCTGCCTGTTTCTGCCTTCGTTGATCACGCCGATGGTACCTTTGAGCAGGGCGCTTCCGCCTATGAGAAGCGCGGTGTTGCCGTGATGGTTCCCGAGTGGAATCCCACCACTTGTGCCAAGTGTAACAAGTGCTCTTTCGTCTGCCCCCATGCCACCATTCGTCCCTTCGCTCTTAATGAGGAAGAGGTCGCGGCGGCTCCTGCGCAGATGAAGAAGGCTGCCAAGCCTGTTATCAAGACCAACTACACCTACACTCTGGCTGTTTCTCCGCTGGATTGTATGGGTTGCGGCGTCTGCGTCGGCGTATGTCCCACCAACTCTCTGAAGATGGTGGCTCAGGAGAGCCAGGCTGCTGAGCAGGAAGTCTTCGACTACTGCGTGGCCAAGGTTTCCGAGAAGCCTGAGGTATGCGGCAAGACCGTTATCTCCAGCCAGTTCAAGAAGCCTCTGCTCGAGTTCTCCGGCTCCTGCGCCGGCTGTGCCGAGACCGCTTATGCTCGTCTGATCACGCAGCTGTTCGGCGATCGTATGTATATCTCCAATGCCACCGGTTGTTCTTCCATCTGGGGTGGCCCTGCTGCTACCTCTCCCTACACCACCGATGCTAAGGGCCACGGTCCTGCTTGGGCGAACTCCCTGTTCGAGGACAACGCTGAGCACGGCTTCGGTATGTATCTGGGTCAGAAGGCCATCCGTGAGAACCTGATTGCTCAGGTCAAGGAGATGGCTGCTTCCGATAAGGCTTCTGCCGAGTTCAAGGCTGCTGCCGATGAGTATCTGGCTACCGTCAACGACGGCGAGAAGAACACCGCGGCTACCGATGCTCTGGTAGTTGAGCTGGAGAAGGCTGCCGCTGCCGGCTGTCCTACTGCTCCCGCTATCCTGGAGAATAAAGAGTATCTGAACAAGAAGTCCGTGTGGATCATGGGCGGTGACGGCTGGGCCTACGATATCGGCTTCGGCGGTCTGGATCATGTGCTGGCTTCCGGCGAGGATGTCAACGTGATGGTCTTCGATACCGAGGTGTACTCTAACACCGGCGGTCAGGCTTCCAAGGCTTCCAACATCGGTCAGGTGGCTCAGTTTGCTGCCGCCGGTAAGGCCATCAGCAAGAAGAGTTTGGCCGAGATCGCTATGAGCTACGGCTACGTGTACGTTGCTCAGATCGCTATGGGCGCCGATATGAACCAGACCATTAAGGCGATTGCCGAGGCTGAGGCGTATCCGGGTCCCTCTCTGATCATCGGTTACTCTCCCTGCGAGATGCACTCCATCAAGGGTGGTATGGTCAACTGCCAGGCTGAGATGAAGAAGGCTGTGGATTGCGGTTACTGGAATATGTTCCGCTTCAACCCTGCGGCTAAGGCGGAGGGCAAGAATCCCTTCACCATGGATAGCAAGGCTCCCACCACCAGCTACCGTGACTTCATCCTCAACGAGGCTCGCTATGCCTCTCTGACCCGTTCCTTCCCCGAGCGTGCCAACGAGCTGTTCGAGAAGGCAGAGGCCACCGCGATGGCTCGTTACGAGCATCTGGTGCGTCTGGGTGATTTGTACGCGCAGAACGTGCAATAATCTCATAACCCTTTAAAGAAAGCGCCCTGCTGTTTGGCAGGGCGCTTTTTGCTGTTGTACATGAATCAAGTTTGTGGTATACTGTTCTTGTGAAAGAGGTGACAGTATGCAACAGGAGATCATCACGCAACGCTTGTTGTTGCGCCCGTGGCGGCAGGAGGATGCGGAATCCCTCTATCGGTACGCCTGCGACCCGGATGTGGGTCCTGCTGCCGGATGGCCGGTCCATACCGATGTAGAAAACAGCCGTGAGATTATTCGTACTGTGTTGTCTGCCGAGGGTACCTATGCGGTATGCCTACGGGAAGAGGGCACGCCCATCGGCAGTGTGGGACTGAAAATGGGGGAGCAGACAGATATGACCGATCGTGCGGATGAGTGCGAGTTAGGATATTGGCTGGGTAAACCCTATTGGGGTCAAGGCATCATCCCTGAGGCGGTGAATGTTTTGCTCGACTATGCCTTTGAGGAGTTGGGAATGCGCGCTGTGTGGTGTGGCTATTACGATGGAAATGAGAAATCCCGTCGCGTACAGGAGAAGTGCGGATTTGTGTATCATCATACCACCGAAGGGCTGGAAGTCCCTCTGTTGGGAGAGATGCGCACGGGACACGTGAACCTTATGACCCGTTCCCGATGGGAAGAGCGAAAAAGAAATGTATAGATAAAGAAGACCCTCCCCATACTCTGATGGGGAGGGTCTGTTATGTCTAAGAATCAAAAACGTCGTTTGCAATGGGGATTGTTTACTGTGGGCGGTCTGGGTTATACGGGTATTGAGATGGTGTGGCGAGGACGCTCCCATCCCAGTATGTTTGCCGTAGGTGGTCTATGTTTCCTACTCATTGGAAAAATCCATGATCGGTATCAGAACAAACCCCTGCTGGGTCGTTGTGCCCTGTGCTCGTTGGTGGTCACCGCCGTGGAGTTGGTCAGCGGCTGTATTCTCAACCGCTGGCTTAAACTGGATGTGTGGGATTACAGCCATAAACGGTGCAATTTGTGGGGGCAAGTATGTTTACTTTACACCCTTCTATGGCTGATTTTAAGCGCATTTGCGTTGCCTCTTTATCGTGTCAGCCGCTGTTTACTGCTGCGCAGAGGGGCAAACGTCGTGTAAGGGACAAGCAGGGCATTGGGGGGAACGGGCAGAGCAGATCTCCCGCCCGAATAACACCAGTCGATGGCAGAAATCATTGCTTTCGGTTGGCGGGAGCAACTTTTTGAGTTGCATCTCCACTTTGTACGGGTCTTTGCTGTCGGTGAGTCCCAGCCGTCCGCAGATGCGGATACAATGGGTATCCGCCACCACCGCCGGTTTGCCGTATACATCACCGCAGACTAGATTGGCAATCTTGCGTCCCACACCGGGGAGCTTGGTTAGTTCCTCCACTGTGTCGGGGATCACCCCGTCGTATACATCCCGCAGCATACGGCACATGGCCACGATGTCTTGCGCCTTTGTCTTATACAGGCCGCAGGAACGGATGTATTCACCTACCTCTTCCGGCGCCGCTTGCGCCAGACTGTCCAGTGTGGGAAAGCGGGCGAAGAGGGCGGGAGTCACTAAATTAACACGGGCATCGGTGCATTGAGCAGACAAACGGGTAGCGATCAGTAGTTGCAACGGATTATCTGCAGTCAGAGAACAGATGGCATCGGGATACCGCTCTTTCAGTGCCGTAATTGCGGCTTCAGCGCGTTGCTTTTTGGTCATGATTCCCACCTCCTAAGGTCAATTAATATTATCACATTCGTCACCGTCTGTCAATTTTCTCTCTGTGGGAAAAACTTGACAGATAGGCGGTTTGCAGGTATGATAATAACGATAACTTAGGAAGGAGGGATTCTCGTGAATACACCCTTGGCGGATCGCATTCGCCCGTCGTCCTTGGACGAGGTGGTGGGACAGCGCCATATCCTCGGTGAGGGCAAGGCGTTGCGCAACATTATGGAATCGGGTCGCATTCCCAATTTGATATTTTACGGTCCCTCCGGTGTGGGCAAGACCACGGTGGCGCGGATCATTGCGCAACAGACGGATATGCGCTTGCACAAGCTCAACGGCACGACTGCTTCCACAGCGGATATTAAAGCCGTAGTGGAAGAACTGGATACCTTTGCCGGTATGAATGGTATATTGCTGTATCTGGATGAGATCCAGTATTTTAATAAGCGGCAGCAGCAGACCCTGCTCGAATATATTGAGAACGGACGCATCACTTTGATTGCCTCCACCACTGAGAATCCTTATTTTTATGTATATAACGCGATTTTGTCCCGCTCCACCGTGTTTGAGTTTAAGCAAGTGGAGGCGCAGGATATTCAGCAGGCTGTAGAGCGAGGATTTGCCTTCTTACAGAGGGAGCAGAACCGCTCCATCACCATCCAGAACGGCGTTTGTGAGCGTATTGCCGCCTCCTGCGGTGGTGATGTGCGCAAAGCGCTTAATGCGGTAGAATTGTGCGTGTTGGCGGGGGATACCGATGATGAAGGAAACGTATCAGTTACCTTGGATACGGCGTCACAGCTGGCCCAACGAAGCGCTATGCGGTACGACCGAGAGGGGGACGATCATTACGATATCGTTTCTGCTTATCAAAAATCTATGCGAGGCTCCGATCCCGATGCGGCACTGCACTATTTAGCGCGCTTGTTGGAGGCGGGAGATCTGCCTTCTGCTTGCCGTCGTCTGCTGGTCTGTGCCAATGAGGATGTAGGACTGGCTTACCCTCAGATTATTCCCATAGTGAAAGCGGCGGTGGATACGGCCCTGCAGGTAGGTTTGCCGGAGGCGCGGATTCCCTTAGCAAATGCGGTGGTACTAGTGTGTCAGGCGCCCAAGTCCAACGCGGTTTACAACGCTATCAATCAGGCCATGGCGGATGTGCAGAAGGGAAGAAGCGGTGCGGTGCCCCGTACTCTGCAAAACAAGCATTATGACGGCGATGATGTAGTAAATAAGGGGCAATTTTATCAGTACCCCCACGATTTTGCCGATCATTGGATACGTCAGCAATATTTACCAGATGCTATTAAGGATACTATTTATTACACACCCGGTGACAATAAGACTGAACAGGCTTTTGCTGCTTATTGGAAGGATATCAAGAAATGACGGAAATTACTAAGCGCTTGTTCACACTGTCGGATGAAACCTATCGACATTTCCAAATCCCGCTTATACCTACGGTAGATTCGAATCGGGTGATCGGCGTGCGTACACCTTTATTGCGACGGTTAGCCAAAGAATTAGCCGGAACCGAGTTGGCAAATAACTTTTTAAAAGAACTACCACACACTTATTATGAAGAAAATCAATTGCACGCATTTTTGATTGAACAGATTTTAGATTTTGATTTGTGTATAGAGGCGGTGGAGGCATTTTTGCCATATGTAGACAATTGGTCTACCTGTGATGGATGGTCGCCCAAGGTGTTTGGCAAACAACCACATCGTTTGCTGGAAAAAATACAGCAATGGGTGAAGTCGACACATCCGTATACAGTGCGATATGGCATTGGTATGCTGCAACGCTATTTTCTTGATGATCGTTTCGAATCGTGTTATTTAACATGGGTTTCTCAGATTTGTCATGAGGAGTATTACGTCAGAATGATGGTGGCTTGTTTTTTTGCCACGGCATTAGCCAAACAATACGCAGAGGTAGTTACTTTTTTGGAAGAGAAAAAGTTACCGAAGTGGACTCATAACAAAACAATACAAAAAGCAATTGAAAGTTATCGCATATCTTCGGATCAAAAACAGTACTTGAAGACGTTAAAAATATGAAAAACACCCTCTGCTTGACAGAGGGTGTTTTCTCTATGTGCGATCAGTCGGCGTGTCGGTCGGGCATAAACAGCAAGGTGATGCACCAGATACCCGCCAACGCCACAACAGTGTAGATGATACGGGCCAACAGACTGCCGGCACCGCCGCAGATCCAAGCCACCAGATCGAATTGGAACAGACCGATGCTGCCCCAGTTAAGGGCGCCGATGATGGTGATGATAAGAGCCAGTTTGCTCAGCATAGAGATTCTCCTTTCCGCTAATTTTTAGGGGACAATGGAAGTATGCGCAGCCTTGCGGAAAATATACGCATTTTACCTTCTTTTTCTCTTTACTTGGGAAAGGAGTTGTGTTATAATCTTGTCAATGTTATGACAATTAAGGAGGTACGTGTTGATGCGTGCGGTTATTACGGTTGTGGGAAAAGACGCGGTAGGTATTTTGGCCAAGGTGTCGGGTAGTTGCAGCGATCATCATATCAACGTTATTGAGGTGACTCAGTCCATTTTACAGGATGTATTTGCTATGATCATGATGGTGGATATTTCGGCTTGCGACATTCCTTTCACCCGTTTGGTGGATGAAATGATGGAACTTGGGCGTGCCAATGGTCTGGTGATTCATTGTATGCACGAAGAGATTTTTGATGCGATGCACACCATCTGAGGAGTAGAGATATGTTAAACGGCAAAGATATACTGGAAACCATTATGATGATCCAGGAAGAAAACCTGGACGTGCGCACCATTACTATGGGCATTTCCTTGTTGGATTGTTGCGACAGCGACATTGATGTGGTGTGCGATAAAGTGTATGAAAAAATTACCCGTTGCGCTAAAGACTTAGTAAAAACAGGCGAAGCGATTGAAAAAGAACTGGGTATCCCGATTGTCAATAAGCGGATTTCTATTACGCCGGCGGCCATTATTCTGGCAGGTTGTAGGGATCGGGATGCGGTTAAGCTGGCGCTCACTCTGGAGCGGGCGGCGGTGGCCTGTGGTGTTAATTTCCTGGGCGGCTTCTCCGCGCTGGTGCAGAAGGGATTTTCCGCCGGTGATCGTGAGTTGATTGAGGCGATTCCCGAGGCGTTGGCGGTTACTGAACACATTTGTGCCTCGGTGAACGTGGGTTCCACCAAGGCGGGCATCAATATGGATGCAGTGGCGATGATGGGACGCATCGTCCGTCAGGCTGCCGAACGCACGGCGGATCACGGTTGCATCGGTCCTGCCAAATTGGTGGTGCTGTGTAACGCACCGGAGGATAACCCCTTTATGGCAGGCGCTTTCCACGGCGTAGGTGAGCCGGATTGCGTCATCAATGTAGGTGTTTCCGGCCCCGGTGTGGTGCGTGCGGCATTGGCAAAGGCAGGTCCGGACAAGGATCTCAGCGAGATCGCAGAGATCATCAAGAAGACTGCGTTCAAGATCACTCGTATGGGTCAGTTGGTGGCGCAGGAGGCCTCCAAGCGGTTAGGTGTTCCCTTCGGTATTGTGGATCTGTCCTTGGCACCTACCCCTGCGGTGGGCGACTCGGTGGCGCATATTCTTGAAGAGATTGGTCTGTCCCAGTGCGGTGGGCATGGTACTACCGCCTGCTTGGCGATGCTCAATGACGCAGTCAAAAAAGGCGGGGTAATGGCGTCCTCCCACGTGGGGGGGCTGTCGGGTGCTTTTATCCCTGTTACTGAGGATGCAGGTATGATTGCCGCCGCCCGCAGCGGTTGCCTGACTATTGAGAAGTTGGAGGCTATGACTTCGGTGTGCTCTGTGGGTCTGGATATGATCAATATCCCCGGAGAAACCACGGCGGAGGTGATCTCCGCTATTATCGCCGACGAGGCGGCCATTGGTATGGTCAACTCCAAGACCACGGCGGTGCGTGTGATTCCCGCCATCGGCAAGGGAGTAGGGGAGGAACTGAATTTTGGCGGACTGTTGGGTGAAGGTCCTGTGATGCCCCTTAACACCGCGGCTCCCGATGTGTTTATTCATCGTGGCGGACGCATTCCCGCCCCCATGCAGAGTCTGAAAAACTAATAAGCCACGAGCCGTCGCAGATGATCTGCGGCGGCTTTTCATTTTTTTGTTGACAACAGTTGTCTAACGTGGTAGACTGAAAACAGCAATAATAGTGGACAAGGAGGAACATACAATGAAACAAATACCGAAAGTACATGAGGGCGAGTACCGCTTTTGCTTGATTTTGTGGGAGAATGAGCCGGTTCAGAGCGCCAAACTGGCACAACTTTGCAATGAGAAATTAGGATGGTCCCGTACCACCACCTATACTGTGATCCGTCGTCTGACCGACCGCGGTGTGGTGAAGAGTGAGAATACCATCGTGTCTTCCTGTGTATCCAAGGAAGAAGTGCAACTCAGTGAGATGAATGAGATGATGGAAAAGACTTTTGAAGGCTCGCTGCCGGCTTTTATTGCCGCTTTTGCTCGTCGGCAGAAACTGTCGGATGAGGAGTTAGACGCGCTTCGCCAGATGATTGAGAGGACTTGAGGATGGAAGCATTGTTTTTGCAGATTCTGAATGTGGGCATTATGGCGGGCTGGATCGTTCTGGCGGTGCTGTTACTGCGTTTGTGTCTGAAAAAAGCACCGCGATGGATAACCTGTCTGTTGTGGGGATTGGTGGCTTTGCGGTTGGTTTTGCCTGTTTCCCTAGAGAGTGCCTTCAGCTTGATTCCCAGCGAACAGACGGTCCCGAATGACATCGCTACGATGGAGACGCCTTCCATCCATACGGGAGTCACGGTTATTGACCGTCCCTTAAACGAGATGTTGCAGACGGTGGTACCTACACCGCCTGCCGCTGATTCTGTTCCGTCCACTCCTCCGTCAGGGGAAGCAGGTGGGACAAAGAATGATTCCTCAACGTTGGAAACAGTGGTCACAGCGGGCTCGTGGATATGGCTGGTGGGTGTAGCGTCAATGGCGCTGTACGGTCTATTTAGTATCTGGCAGGTGAGACGCCGTGTGTTGGACGCGGTGCATCTAAAAGAGAATATCTGGCAGTCGGATCGGATTGCCACACCTTTTATTTTGGGCATTTTCCGTCCCCGTATTTATCTGCCGTATCGGTTAGGGGAGAATACCATTGAGCAGGTGTTGTTTCACGAGCGGGCGCATTTGCGCCGTCGGGATCATTGGTTCAAACCTTTTTCCTTTTTCCTGTTGGCAGTGTACTGGTTCAATCCTTTGTTATGGGTAGCCTATATCCTGCTTTGTCGGGATATTGAGGTGGCCTGCGATCAGAGGGTGCTTCGGCAATTGCCGCCACACGAGCATAAGCAATACGCCTTTGCCTTATTGGAATGCGGTGCCCAGCGGCGCACAATAGCCGCCTGCCCCTTGGCCTTTGGCGAGGTGGGAGTCAAGCAGCGCATCAAGAATGTACTGCACTACCGCAAACCCCTGCTGTGGGTGGTGATCGCCTCGTTGCTGGTGTGCTCGGTGGCGGCGGTGTGTCTCCTCACGGTGCCCCCTGTAAGCGACGAGAGCCAGAGCGACGAGAGCCAGAGCGACGAAAGTCAGAATGACGAGAGCCAGAGCGACGAAAGTCAGAGCGACGAAAGTCAGGGTGATGAGAGTCAGGGTGATGAGAGTCAGAGCGACGAAAGTCAGAGTGACGAAAGTCAGCGCGACGAGAGTCGGCGCGACGAGAGTCAGGAGTCGGACAAAACCAACTCGAACCGGCAACCGTCTGCCGATGCGTCGGATGGGGATGAAGCTGTGTCGGGGAATACCGCCGACGATAACCCGAATGAGGATACAATAAACACCATTAATGTGGCCAATGTTGTCGACAGATCCAAAGAGGAAGCAATTTCTACACTGGAAGAACAAGGGTTTAACGTTGTTGTACTTGAAGAGTATCATTACTCTGTGGAAAAGGGCGTCATAATCAGCCAGTCTCCCGATGCAAACACATTGCAGTTACCAGGCTCTAATATTATCATTTACGTAAGTAAAGGCTGGCAAACCGCTACCGTAACCTACGATGCGTGTGGTGGTGACGTTTCCCCATCGAAGAAGACCTATAAGTTAACGTATCCTTATGGGAGCTTACCTGTGCCCACTAGGATCGGTTACACCTTTACGGGTTGGTATACGGAAGAGCTCGATGGAACGCAGGTGACGGAAAGCACCAAGATCACAGACCCCTCCGCCTATACGCTGTATGCTCACTGGGATGCGAATACTTACGTCGTGTCTTTCGATTCGAATGGCGGCAGTGAGGCACCCGCCGACAGAAGCGTGACCTTTGGTTCTGCGTATGGAGATCTTGGCACCATCAGCAAAGAGGGCTTCGACTTTCAAGGGTGGTTTACCGCCGCAAAAGGCGGAATTAAGGTGACAAACGACAGTTTGGTTGCACGTGCGAAAAACCACACGTTATTTGCACAATGGGATGTTGCCGTCTACGAATATACGATTTTATATAGATCCTGTAACGGTACGGATCTAGGCAGTATGACGGTTTCTTATGAGCACGGCACAACCAATACGTTCACCCCTCCAGATTTTAAGGGGTATCAAACGCCCCTTTCTATGGACATTCGCTGTGACGCTTCGAGTGAGAAGACGATCACCATTGTGTACGATCCCTATGAGGACGGATTCGCTCAAGAGATTGATTATGGGGTTTGGTATGCAGAGGGGTATAAGGACATACTTTGGTATAACGTAGAAGTGGAATACCAAAATCGAACCGCAAACAGTGTGGAAATTCGTATTATCTGGACAAATAGTAAATGCGACAATTATACATATGGATACAGCCAACACTTTAATGCTTATGTAAACGGCTATCTTATTTTTGAAAACTGGATACCACCTCTCCTCGAAAGCGACAACATTATCAGCATCGGACAAAAATGGGTTAAGATTCCTCTGAGTACAACCGACCAGCATGAACTCACTTTTGAGGGGGAGTACTGGGACGCTCAAACGAGAGAGAGTTGGTCCGGCACGTTTACGGTTCCGGCCTATTAACAAAAAGCCGGTAGAACGTAAAACCAAAAAAACCGTTGCAACCAATCTGGTTGCAACGGTTTTTGTTATTCTATTACTATGAGTTTGTGGGTGTGATCCGTACCGCAGGGGAGCGGGTTGGTCATAGTCAGGGCGTGCAGGTCGGTGGCAGAGCATTCCAGCGTAAACAACCGCTTTCCGCGCTCGTCCAACTCCGCCACCTGCCCGGAGCGGGTGAGGAGAGGTAGCGAAGGGGAGGCGGTGGACAGGATCTCCCGTCCCCGCCCGTTCATTCCCAGCACTCGCATATACGGGGGCGGGGCGGCGATATCCTCGGCGGTGATGCCTAATAGGGCCGCCCACAGGACACGGCGGAGTCTTGCCATGGGATAACGACGGGTTTTTCCCTCCTGCAACAACTCCTTATAGGTAGCGGCGGTACGGGATATCTTATACAATCGGTTTTCCAGTCCCTCGGACAGCCACGGTAACTTGGAAAAGTCGGATGCGTTCATTTGGCGCAGCCTTGCCAGCAGCGCCGTCTCCAGACGGTGGGTATGCAGAGCGGTTTCTCCTTGGTTGTCCGCCTCTTTTAAGATGGAAAAAGCAGCAGGGGGCATATACTGTGCGGCGGTGTCGGTTTGTTTCTTACGCACATATTTCCGTAGCAGAGAAGCGGAAGAAAGCCCTTGTTTCGGGGCGTTGTCGTTGTGTAAAGCGCCTTGCCTTTGCAGGGTAAAAAAGGTAAAATCCGTGTGTTGCCGTTGCGCGGCACGCATATATTCCAATCCTAAGGTGTTGTTGGGAGAAGCCAAGGGAGAGGCGGCCTCTTCTCCCAGTAACGCGGCGGCGGCCGTTTGACTGGCGGCGGCATAGGGGATGCCGCTGTTCAGCGCTTTTTGCAGTTCTGCTTTGTAGTCGGCGCGGTCGGACAGTGTCGCCAAACGGATGAGCGACTCCGTATCTCCGCATTCACTGCCAAAGGAGAGGGTGTTCACGCATCCCAGGGCTTTGAGGATGGCTACTCCTCCTCCGGCAAACATTTCCGCCGGTGCCATGGCGTAGGGAAGGGGTAACTCCAAAACTAGGTCGGCACCCTCTGCCAGGGCCATTTCCGCACGGCGGAACTTGCTCAGCAGGGCCGGTTCTCCCCGTTGGGTGAAGCTGCCGCTGATGACGGTCACGATATGGGTGGCGCCGCCGCCGTTTTCTGCCCGAGTGGCGGCAATATGGGTGGCATGCCCTTTATGAAAAGGGTCATATTCCGCAATAATACCCGCAATATGCAAAAAGATGCCTCCTTTCTTGGAAATAATGGTTGCAATTTCTGCTTGTATCAGTTATTATATATTACGCTATTTATTTCACAAAATCAATGAGGAGTTGAAAAATAATGAAAATTTTGGTTATCAACGCCGGTAGTTCTTCTCTGAAATATCAGTTGATTGATATGGACGGTGAGGTTGTTCTGGCTAAGGGTATCTGCGAGCGCATTGGACTGGAGGACGGTATCTTCACTCACAAAGCCAACGGCAACGCATGGACTACCTATCCTGTGATGAAGAATCAGACCGAGGCTTTTGCGCAGGTTAAGAAGGCTTTAACCGAGGGTGAGGGCAAGGTCATTGATAATCTGTCCGAGGTAGGCGCCATCGGCCACCGCGTTGTGCAGGGCGGCGACCGTTTTGATCGCTCTGTCATCGTCACCGAGAAGGTGAAGCAGGATATTGAAGAGTTGGCCGCGCTGGCTCCTCTGCATAATATGGGTGCTTTGGCAGGCATCAATGCCGCCACCGAGACCTTTGGAGAAGAGATCACTCAGGTGGTGGTGTTTGACACCGCTTTCCATCAGACCATGGAGCAGAAAGTGTTTATGTTTGCTCTTCCGTATGAGTACTATGAGAAGTACGGCGTTCGCCGTTATGGTGCCCACGGCACTTCCCACCGCTTTGTCAGCGCCCGCTGCACCGAGCTGTTGGGTAAAGTAGAGGGCACCCGCATTATCACTTGCCATCTGGGCAGTGGTTCCTCCATCTCTGCCATTAAGGACGGTAAGATTTACGACACCTCTATGGGCTTGACCCCTCTGGACGGCTTTATGATGGGCACTCGTACCGGTGGTATGGATCCTTCCGTGGTCACCTACGTGATGGAGAAAGAGGGTCTGACCCCCAAGCAGATGGACGACCTGATGAACAAGAAGTCCGGTACTTTGGGCGTGTCCGGTGTGTCCAGTGACGACCGTGATATCGAAAAGGCAATCTCCGAGGGTAACGAGCGTGCCAAGCTGGCATGGGATATGCGTACCTACCAGATTACCAAGATCATCGGTGGTTATGTGGCCGCGTTGGGTGGTCTGGATGCGCTGGTGTTCACCGCCGGTATCGGTGAAAATCAGCCCCTCGTCCGTAAGGAGATCATCGAGGCGCTGGGCTATTTGGGTATGAAGTGCGACGTGGAGGCTAACAACGTACGCGGTGTAGAGCGTCTCATCACCACCGAAGATTCCGCTATTCCCGCTTGGATCATTCCCACCAACGAAGAGTTGGTCATTGCCCGCGACACGCTGGAACTGGCTCAATAATTTGCGATGCAAAAACGGCAACCGTTTCATACGGTTGCCGTTTTTTTATCCGCTTTTTTGGTGTGTCTGCCAAACCATTCGATTACGTCGTTCTTTGTGACACAACGCATACAAAATAAGCATATACAGTAGATCACAGTAAATCCGCTGCCCACAACAGCCCCGTGCAGTATTGTATTACTGTTTGGGATGAACCCACAGATCCATCCGCTGATAACTGCCGACAACAGTGGACATAGGATCCATGAGAGCCAGCGCAAAGAGGCGTGACTGACAGTTAAGAGCCGCTGCGTGTTAAGGGAGGCGGTGAGAAGATTGCTGATTATCATAACAAACATAAAACCCGCCAGACCGTACCTTGGGAGCAGGAACCAGATCAGCAGGATCCGCGTCAGGGAATCGGCCACTCCAAACCACAGCGCGTGCACTTGTTGTCCCAAGCCTTTCAGCATACCCGCCACCATACTGTCCAGATACATAATAGGGGTCAGCGGACCCAAAATCTGCAAGAGCAGTCCCACCAACGAGTCATGATATAACCATTCTCCCAGCTGTTTTCCCAATAGGGTAAACAGGCCACCCACCAATATCGAACCTAATAGGGTAATGCGAAGGGTTCGCTCCACCAAACGGGCCACCTGCCGTTGCTGGTGAAGTGCGTAGGCATCGGATAACTCAGGTATCAGCAATCCTGACAAGGTCATTAACAGGGCCGAGGGGAAGAAGATCAGTGGCAAGGCCATTCCCTTTACAGCACCAAACTGCGCTAATGACAAGGATTCAGAGTGGGTAAACATAGTGAGTCTGGCAGGCACCAAGAAACTTTCCACGGTGCGCAGGGCCGTTGAAAGATATCGCCCCGCTGTCAAGGGAAGGGATATATGCAACAGTGGGCGCAACAGTTTTTTAGAGGCGGTGATGGTGGATTTCTTCCAGTGGCGGGTATCTTTTCGATAAGCGCCCAGCAAATACACACACGCGACCGTTTCGGACAGCGCGTCGCCTAAAATGATAATGACACACGCTTGTTCCGTTGAACCGTCCCACAAATAGGTCAGGGCCCATAGGATGCCGCCGATGCGCACTGTTTGTTCCAGTAATTGAGAATAGCAAGGGGGTGCTGCGCGGCGTCGTGCCATAAAGTATCCCTTGATACAGCCGGAGACCCCGATGAAGGGAAGCGCGATTCCACTGACGGAAACCGAGGCGACGGCGCGTGTGTCTCTTAGTAATGCACCGATATAAGGGGCCGCACCGTACAAAACCAGTGCGGATATGCCTCCCACCGTCAGGCAAAGAAGGGAACTGATCCGCATCAGCCGCCGTACACCATCGAGGTCTTTCACAGTTAACCGTTCTGCCGCCAGTCGGGTAACGGCGGTGATGATGCCGCTGTTGGCAAAGGTGGCTCCCAGTACGTAAACAGAGAAAACCAATTGATACAGCCCCATGCCTTCCGCACCCACTTGGTTGGAGATAAACACACGAAACAGAATACCGAACAACCGCAGAAGCAGTGAGGTAACCGTCATAATGGCTGTGTTTTTGAAGAATACCCGTTTATTCAAAGGCACCACCTGCCGTTAGAGTGCTGTATAGCAGCACCACCGCATCCCAAGTTGCCTTGTCGGTTTCACCCGTCACGGGTAAGGCAGCGGCGGCTTGCAATGCGCGGATGGCATCGGCCGTCTGTTGCGTATACCCGTTTTCCACGATCTGAGGCGGCAGATTTCGATAGGTGGCGCTGAGTGCATTGAGCATGATCAGCAAGAGGTATACATCGTTATTGCGGTCACCTACCTGTAAGGTCTTGTTTGTCAGCCGGGGTACGGGCAGGGGCGGCGCGTTGGCCAGCTGGGTGGCTTCATAGGCCAGTACGATGGCTTCCCACGTTTCCCGATCGGCCGTGCCGGTCACGGGCAACCCGTTGTTTTGTTGAAACTCCCGTACGCCGCCCGCAGTGTCGGCGCCGAAAAATCCGTCTCTCGGGACGGTGGTAGTGCCGATTTGGTTCCGTTGCAACGCCCGCAGATAGGTTTGCAGCTCCATCACATACGGCCGCCGATCGGTGGTAATATCGTTGTCCGGTATATGGCTCACGTGGATCCCTCACTTTCCTCCGTAGACAGCTCGTTACCGCTGTATTGTCCCATTCGTTGAGTGTTGCCGGTGCGCAGATCGGAATACAGTGTGGCAATGGCATCCCACGTGGTGACTCCCACCGTTCCGGTGATGGGCAGCCCAAACAGTTCTTGAAATGCCTCCACTGCCTGCACGGTCTCCATACCGTACACACCGGTGGCCGTAGGTGCGGGAATGGAAGGATAGACGGTGGCGATATAAGCCAGATGTTCCTGCAAAATGGCCACATCTTCTCCTTGAAAGCCGGATTGCAACACCCGTCCCGGGAAGAGCGTCACCCCGCCGTCAATGAGTTGGGTGGAGGCAAAAATACTCTCATAAGCATCGTCCATGGCTTGCCAGGTCTGTCGCCCTACGATCCCGTCCACGGGCAAACCAAAGGTCTGCTGAAAGGCCCGTACCGCCGCTTCGGTCTCCAAGTCGAAGGTATCGGTGACGGGAATCTCGGGGATGGTATCGTAGTAGGTGCTGATGACACTCAGATAATACCGAATCACCCGTACATCGTCACCGGTATCACCTAAGGAAAGCAATTCTTCGTAACGGCGCGGCAATTCATCGATGCGGATCCCCTCGGAATCCAGTTCACTTAATCGTTTTACCGCACTGAATACGTAATTGATCCGATTCCATGTGGCATTGCCTACAATACCGTCATTCGTGAGTCGGAATAATTGCTGAAAACGGCGCACCGCCGCCTCGGTGTCTACACCAAAATTGCCGTCGGTGGGATTGATCTTTGGAATGCCCGGGTAATTTGTGGAGATGCGATTAAGCCGTATTTGTATTTGTTGTACATCGTTTCCGGCATCGCCTAGGTGTAAGGGGCGGCCGGGGTAGGAGGGTTGCCCGTTGCGTACCGGCGCATTGGTCACGATATCGATATCGTCGCCATAAAAGCGGGTGAGGATATCGTAAGGTCCAAGTCCTTCCTCGGCCAGTGGTACGGTGCCCCATTGGGACAACCCGTCGCAGGTGGAGGTGGTGCCGTTGCAGTATTGAGTGAAATAGGGTTCAATGCTGCCGCGCCGTACCACGTAGGAGTTGAAAATGTCATCCACGATGGCGCTGACGGAATCATAGATCTCCCGTCCCGGTGTGTACGCCTGATCGAATTGAGTGTTGTTGGTAATGTCAAAATCGTAGCCTTGACTGCGATACCACTCGGTGTAATAACGATTTAGCGCATATGAGATCTGGGCATAGATGTTGGCACGCAGAGCTGCCTCAGGCCAGGTGGGGTAGATTTCGCTGGATGCAACGTTTTTAATATAATCAGGGAAACTGACGTATATATTTTCCGCCGGAGCGGAGGGCGCTCCCAAATGGACGGTGATGGTGCGAGGGATAAACGGTGTGCCGATCATTTCGTACCCTCCTTATAAGTTGGTGGGACCGCCGGAAACAAAATAGCGGTCGTTCATCGCGTCATTTCCAATCACGCGGGGGTAGAGTGGAACGGGTTGGGTGACGTAATTGTTTCCGTACACCGGCACCTGCTTATAAGTGGAGGTGCCAAAACCATCTTTCATCACCTGAATATCATAAGCCACGTAGGGCTGCACCGTGCCCGGTCGAAGGGTCAGTGCTGGATCTACCGAAGGTAGTAAAACCAAAGGTGTCAGCCCATCCTGATCGGTCTGTACAGATGCGAAGACGGTGCTTCCTTCCTCATCGGTTCGTGTCACGGTTACCCGCGCAGCAGGTATGGGTTCCGCCTCGCTACCGGTGAATACGAATACTCGCAGGTAACCCACGAAATTCGATAGGGGAGGTGGGGCGGATTCAAGAAAGGAGGGTGATGCTGGCTCGGTTTCCGTGGTCAATGCTTCTCGATCCCGTTCAAAATCCGGTGCAGGATAGTTTGCATCCAACCAGTTCTCAGCTTCGATAGACGGTGTAGTAAGCGGAGGCGGCTGAATGGTTGGCTGCGGTATTTGCTGTCGGTAGAATTGTATCATTTGCTGCCGATACCGTTCGATTTCTGCGGGAGAAATGGATTTCTTTTCTTGTTCCATAAAGTACCTCCTGATCAGTTAAAGGGCAGAAAACCAAAATATGCGGGAAAAATCTGCCTAATTTTTGCTAATTAGGTAAAATCTATTGACTTTTTTTGCCGAAAATCATATATTGTTATCTGTCATCTTATATAAATTAATGATGCATCTGAGCAAATTCTCACAGCATCTGCCAAACAGCGCCGCAGTCGTCCGGTTGATGGAACGATTGTGAAAAACCCTTTGCGGAGGGCGTTGCCACAGCAGATGCATCTGCCGTGGCGAGCGGCAGAACCGATTACCGCAAAGGGGGATGTATTATGAGTGAAAAGAAAATCATTGAATTAAAAAACATTGCTGTATCCTTTGATGGAGAACCGGTGCTCAAAGATTTGAATTTGAGCATCTCCGATGGCGAGTTCGTGACCTTGCTGGGCCCTTCCGGCTGTGGCAAGACCACCACATTGCGCATTATCGCCGGATTCATCACTCCGGATGAAGGTGATGTTTTTTTTGAGGGGAAAAGGGTCAATGATCTGCCTGCCTACAAGCGGACAGTCAATACCATTTTTCAGCGTTACGCGCTGTTTCCCCATTTGAATGTATATGAGAACGTGGCCTTTGGTATGCGTGTGCAGAAGAAGAGTAACGAGGAGATCAAGGAGACGGTTACAAAGATGCTGGAACTGGTCAACCTGAAAGGCTTTGAGAAGCGCTCGGTGGCCAAATTGTCCGGCGGACAGCAGCAACGGGTGGCCATCGCCCGCGCCTTGGCGAATAATCCTCGCGTGCTGCTTTTGGACGAGCCGCTGGCGGCACTGGATCTCAAGCTGCGTAAGGATATGCAGACCGAGCTTAAAAACATTCAAAAGAGTCTTGGTATCAGCTTTATTTACGTGACCCATGATCAGGAAGAAGCCCTATCTATGTCCGATACTGTGGTGGTAATGGATAACGGCGTTATTCAGCAGATCGGTACCCCTCAGGACATTTATAACGAGCCTCAGAATGCCTTTGTGGCAGATTTCATTGGTGAGAGTAACATTCTGGACGGTGTGATGCTGGAAGATTATCTGGTGGAGTTCTTCGGTCGTAAGTTTAGCTGTTTGGATGCGGGTTTTGACAAGAACGAGCCGGTGGATGTGGTGATTCGTCCCGAAGACATCGACATTGTGGAGCCGCATAAAGGCCACTTGACCGGTACGGTCACTAACGTGACTTTTAAAGGTGTGCATTACGATACCATTGTGGATTTCAAGGGCTTCAAGTGGCTGATTCAGACAACCGACTACTACCCCGAGAACTCGGTCATCGGCATTGTTCTCAATCCTGAGGATATTCATATTATGAAGAAGTCTATCTATTCCGGTATGTTCGGCGATTACAGCTCCTATTCCGAAGAATTTGACGAGCTGGGCGATGCCGAGGCGGCGGCGGAAGCCGAGGAGGCAGAAGAATGAAAAGTCGCGCCGCAGCAACTCCGTTTGCGCTGTGGATGGGCATTTTTACCGTGGTGCCTTTGGGCATCGTGGTGTGGTTTGCCTTTACGGATGCAAATGGAGCCTTCACCCTTGCTAACGTGGTGAAGATCTGGCAGTATGCCGGAACGTATGTGGATTCCGTTTGGATGGGTGCACTGGCGACTTTGATCTGTCTGGTGTTGGCCTATCCGGTGGCATTGAGCATTTCTCGCAAGTCGGAGCATATGCAGCGCACGATGGTGATGATCGTGATGTTGCCTATGTGGATGAACTTCCTACTCCGCACCTATGCTTGGATGAGTCTGTTGGAGAACAACGGTCTTATTAACCAGTTTCTGCGCTGGATCGGAGTGGTTGGCTCTGATGCTTCCCTGCAAATGATCAATACTGACGGAGCGGTCATTTTGGGTATGGTGTATAATTTTCTACCCTTTATGATTTTGCCGCTCTATTCAGTGATGGCCAAGATGGATGGCCGCGTTATTGAAGCAGCACAGGATCTGGGATCCAACGGTTGGCAGGTGTTTCGTCGAGTAATCCTGCCCCTGAGTGCCCCCGGCATTGTGTCCGGTGTCACGATGGTGTTTGTACCGGCGGTGTCCACCTTTGTAATCTCTAAGTTGTTGGGCGGCAGTAAGCTGATGATGATTGGTGACGTCATTGAGACTATGTTTGTGGGGGACGGCTGTGACTATAATGTAGGCGCCGCTCTGTCCCTAATCCTGATGGTGCTGATGCTCATCTGTATGTCCCTGATGCATCGTGTTGACAACGGTGAGGATGAGTTAGGGGGGATGATGACGTGAAGACCTTGTCCAAGATTTACAACGGCATCATTTTCACGTTCTTGTATGCCCCTATTGTGGTGCTTATCATCTATTCGTTTAACGAGGGCAAGAGCCGCGTGCGCTGGGAAGGGTTTACCTTCAAATGGTACGCGGAACTGTTCCAGAACGACTTGATTATTGAGGCTCTGGTTCTTACCTTGCAGATCGCAGTGCTGGCGGCGGTGGCTGCCACCATCATTGGAACCTTGGCAGCGGTGGGCATTTACAGTATGAACGGCCGCCTTCGCACCCTTATGATGGGCGTCAACAACGTGCCTATGGTGAACCCCGAGATTGTCACCGGTATCTCTATGATGCTGATGTTTGTGGCCATCGGCTCGGCGATTCCTGCTTTCAAGCCGGGATTTCTCACCCTACTTTTATCCCACATTACTTTCTGTATTCCGTATGTGGTATTGCAGGTTATGCCCAAACTTCGCCAGATGAATAAGCATATGTACGAGGCGGCACTGGATCTTGGATGCCGTCCTGTCCCTGCATTCTTCAAGGTGGTAATGCCCGAAATTATGCCTGGTGTAATTACCGGTGCATTGATGGCGTTTACTATGTCGCTGGATGACTTTGTCATCAGTTATTTCAACAGTGGATCCACGGCGCAGAATCTGTCGGTTACTATCTATTCCATGACCAAGAAGCCGGTTACCCCTGAGATCAACGCCCTGTCTACGTTGATGTTCGGTACAGTGTTACTACTGTTGATTGTGGTGAATATCCGTCAAATCCGTGATCTGGACAAGCAGAAAGAAAGGAGATAAGCCAATGAAAAAGTGTGCGTATTTGTTGGCTATTTGTCTTCTGCTTTCTTTGTTTGGTGGTGGTTGCGGAGCGGTGGAGGAGACCATTACGCTGAACGTGTATAACTGGGGTGAATATATTTCTGACGGTAGTGACGACCTGATGGACGTGAATGCCCAGTTCGAGAAAGAAACCGGTATTAAGATCAATTACAAGACCTATGAAAGCAACGAGTCGATGTATACTTTGTTGGAGAGCGGCGCCGCCGAATACGACGTGGTAATTCCTTCTGACTATATGATTGGCAAGATGATTCAGGAGGGAATGTTGGCGAAGCTGAACTTTGATAATATTCCCAATTATCAGTACATTGACGAGGCTTACAAAGGCTTGGAATACGATCCCAACAACGAATATTCGGTGCCGTATACTTGGGGCACTGTGGGCATCTTCTATAACAAAAAATATGTAGATCAGGAAGATTTGGCGCAGGGCTGGGATATTCTTTGGAACGAGAAATATAAAGGCAAAATCTATATGTTCGATAATGCTCGCGACTCTTTTGCTATTGCGCTGAAAAAACTGGGATATTCTATGAACACCACAGATCCTGCTGAGTGGCAGGCGGCCTATGAAGCGTTGGCAGAGCAAAAACCGCTGGTGCAAGGTTACTTTATGGATCAGGTGTTCCAGAAAATGACCAACGAAGAAGGTTGGCTGGCACCGTATTACTCAGGTGACGGTGCGATTATGATCAACGATGAGATCGATGGTAATCCCAACATTGACTTTTTTGTTCCTCATCAGGGTACTAACTTGTTCGTGGATGCAATGTGCGTGATGAAGAATAGCAAGAATCAAGAGGCTGCGGAGAAGTATATCAACTTTATGTGCCGTACCGATGTGGCTACTGCCAACGCGGAGTATATCTGCTATTCCACTCCGCATACGGAGGCACTAACTCAGTTGAGCGAGGAAGTATCTGCTAATCCTATGTTCTATCCTCCTCAGGAGATCATTGTCAACACCGAGGTGTATATCACTCTACCCACCGAGACCAATAAAAGACAGAAGGATCTGTGGATTCAACTGAAATGCTTGCGAGAGCGTCCTGCTTGGTGGCCGTCCCCCAGCTAAATCATCTACAAAAGCCGCCGCAGTTTTCCTGCGGCGGCTTTTTCTGTGCATAAAACCCGTCCCTTGTTCATACATCTTTACAGAACGAAAGA
>JAZNJO010000030.1:0-21627 GCA_045578085.1 Acutalibacteraceae bacterium
CATTTCTACAATCACCAACGCATTCAATTAAAAACAAAACTGACACCACTTGAAAAGCGATGTCAGTTCGTTGCTTAAAATTTAATATTTACTACCATATAGGTCGTTTTTGTGTTGTCCGCACAATTTGGGGCAGTGCAACTACCTCTGCACCGTTTTTTTGTTTACTTCTTCAGTTCCATCGTGCGATCGTAGGCAGCGGTAACCGCATCCATCGCCAAGGAGCGGAAGCCCCCCGCCTCCAAGGCATGGACCCCCGCAATGGTGGTACCGGCGGGAGAGCACACAGCGTCTTTCAGCGCTCCGGGGTGACGGTCGGTCTCCAACACCATCTTAGCGGCACCCAACATCATCTGAGCGGCGTATTCCAGCGCTTGCGCCCGCGGCAGACCGCATTCCACGCCTCCGTCCGCCAGCGCCTCGATAAAGAGATAGACAAAGGCCGGACCGCAGCCGGACACGCAGCTGCCGGCGTCGATCAGCTTTTCCGGGATCTCTCCCAGGCGGCCGGCAGCCGCCATCATAGCCAAAAAGCCGCCCAGCTGCGCCTCGGTCACATCCGGCGAGGCGGTATAGAGGATCATACCCGCGCCCACCGCCACCGGGGTGTTGGGCATAATGCGAATGACCGGCAGATCGCCGGCCCAATCCTTAATGCATCCTGTGGACAGACCCGCCGCCATGGAGATGAGCACCGGCTTGTCCGCTCGTGCCTCCAGGGCCGGGCGCAGATCGGCCAGCATATCCTCCATCATCTGGGGCTTTACGCCCAAAAAGATGTATTCGCTGTCCGCAGCCACCCCGGTATTGTCCGCCGTAGCCGCACCCAGGGTGTCGGCCAGGGCCGCCGCCTTGGCGGTGTCTGCATCCGCAATGAGCAGGTTGGCACCGCCCACGGTGCGGGCCGCCGCCACGGCTAATGCGCCGCCCATATTGCCGGCGCCGATAAATCCGATTGCCATATCATTCCACTCCTTTTTCTTTCCAAAAGGTAATGACCGCCTCGATCAACTGCGCAGCCAACGCCGCACAACTTGCAACAAATAACGAATCCAACCAGAAGCGAACGACGAACAACCCCCACCACCAATACGCCTCTAACTGAACAAGAGAAAACACCATCTGGCATAAAGCGACCGCCGTAAACAGAATTCCATAGAACCAATCACGGCCAAAAGAGCATCTGCGTCGCAACAACCATAAAAGGCCTCCAATCACACCGCCGTATAAAGCTGCGTTCAGCAAACAGTTGCCATAATGACGCAGCAAGTAAGAGAAAACCAGCCGACGAGACTCTGCTTGCAACAGCATGGACCAATCGACAAAATGGACGTTCAGTTGTAACTGAAACGCCTCTTCAAACAGATAGCTGAATTCCACCACAAACAAAATAGAAAAAGGGATCAAAAACCACAGTAATTCCTTTTTCTTGTTCATCGTATATGTCCCTCTCCCGTGATGATGTATTTATACGTAGTCAGCTCCGCCAGGCCCATAGGGCCTCGGGCGTGGAGCTTTTGGGTGGAGATGCCCATCTCACAGCCCAGGCCGAACTCGCCGCCGTCGGTGAAGCGGGTAGAAGCGTTGACGTACACCGCCGCGGAATCCACCGCCGCAGTGAAGCGGTCCGCCGCTGCTCGGTCGGCGGTGACAATGGCCTCGCTGTGATGGGTGGAATGAGCCGCGATGTGGGCAATAGCCTCCTCCACGTCCGCCACCACACGGATGGCGAGAATATAATCCAGAAACTCCGTGTCAAAGTCGCTTTCGCCCACGGGGGTGCCGTCAATGATGGCGACGGCGATTTCGTCCAGTCGCAACTGAGCGGAATGCTCACGGGTCGGGTCGCACAGACGCGCCTGTAATCGGGGCAGGAACTCCGCGGCGATGTCCTTATGCACCAGACACACCTCGCAGGCATTGCAAACAGAGGGACGGCTCATCTTGGCGTTGTCCACGATGCTCAGCGCCATATCTATATCCGCCGCCTTATCCACGTAAATGTGGCAGATGCCGGTGCCGGTCTGGATACAGGGCACTGTGGCATTCTCCACACAGGCGCGGATGAGTCCCGCGCCGCCGCGTGGAATGAGCAGATCCACATAAGCATCTGCTCTCATCAATTCGGTGGCGCTCTGGCGGGTGGTATCCTCAATCAGATTGACCATATCCGCCGGCAGACCGGTCTGTTCCAGACCACGGCGCAGAGCGGTAACGATGGCATTGGCAGAGCGCCAGGCCTCCTTGCCCCCTCGCAGGACACACACGTTGCCGCTCTTGACCGCCAGGGCGGCGGCGTCGGAGGTGACGTTGGGGCGGCTCTCATAGATGATGCCCACCACGCCCACGGGGACGGATACCTTACAGATGCGCAAGCCGTCGGGACGGATGGTTTCGCTCAGTTGGTGACCCACCGGATCGGGGAGCGCCGCCACCTGACGGATCCCCTGTGCCATGGCGGCAATACGGTCGTCGGTAAGGGCCAGCCGATCCAACATCACAGCGCTGACGGTATCCTGCGCCGCCTCCATATCAGCGGCATTGGCCGCCAGAATAAGGGCCGTATCCTCCACCAAGGCGACCGCCATGGCTTCCAGGGCGGCATTTTTCTTTTCGGTTGTGAGGGTGGACAGAGTGGCGGCAGCCGCCTTGGCCCGCTGTAAGATCTCCAGAGTGGTCATCGGGTCACCGCCTCCTTCACCGTAAAGCGGGTGCCTACGGGACGCCCCTCCACAATGTCGTACAGCACCGACGGATCCTGCCCGTTGGCGATCACCATCTCCACGCCGTCGGCGATGGCAATCTGGGCGGCACGGATCTTGGTCTGCATGCCACCCGTGCCCAGTTTGCTGCCGGCGCCGCCGGTCATCGCCACGATCTCAGGGGTGATCTCGGTCACCTGTGTGAGCAGGGTGGCGGCAGGGTCGGTGTGAGGATCTGCGGTATACAATCCGTCGATATCCGATAGCAGAATCAGGAGATCCGCGCGGATATGGGTGGCCACAATGGCACCCAGCGTATCGTTATCACCGATGACAATCTCCTCAGTGGCGACGGTGTCATTCTCGTTGATGATGGGGAGCGCCCCCAATTCCAGCAAGCGAAACAGAGTATTACAAAAGTTCTCACGTCGGTCATCGTGGCTGAGATCCGCGCCGGTCAGCAGGATCTGCGCCACCGTATGATTATGCTCGGTGAACAGTTTGTCGTAAGTATACATCAGTTCGCACTGACCCACGGCGGCGGCCGCCTGTTTGGTGGGGATGTCGGTGGGACGACCGGACAAGGACAGCTTGCCCACTCCCATACCGATGGCGCCGGAGGAGACCAGCACCAGCTGATGGCCTGCATTTTTCAGATCGCTCATCACCTGACACAGCTGCTCCACCCGACGGATGTTCAGCAGTCCCGTGGGATGCGCCAGTGTGGAGGTGCCTACTTTCACTACAATACGCATAGAATTCGCTCCTTTTGCTTTGGGAATGTTATTTTGCTATTGTAGCACATTAAAGCGCTAAATGCAAGGGGGTTTGGGAAAAAGTGCTCCCTCCTCTTTTTTCTCGAAAAATACGGATTAGGTCTTTTATTTTCAAAAAGAATATGGTATACTATACAGAATAAACAAACATACATTCGGTAGTGAAGGGAGGTCTTGCTGTGGACCGTTTCAAACTGGTATCCCCCTATGCCCCCACCGGCGACCGACGACCGACGTCGGGCACAACAAAAAGAGGGAGAATGATAACAAGAATCGTTTGCCTTATACTTTTGCTGGCGTTTATCTTTACCAATCTGTTCGGTTGTGTGAAAAACGAGCCCTCGCCCGACCGAGATGCCACAAACCAATTCGGAGACGACGTCGGTCAAGTTCTCGCGGAAATCCTCTTGGATAAAGACCTGGTTGAGGTTTCGCATTTGAACGGTATCGTCAAAATCGACTCTATTATTTCAGGACTTGATACGTATTCTTTTGACACCATCCTGTTTGATCTTGGAAAAGGTGAAAAGCTTTGCGAGGTTTCTTTTTCGGATGGCGCTTGGGTAAGCGGTTTGACCCAAAACGGATTTTATGCCATCAACACCCTTGAAAAAGAGCTTAAGATATATGACAGATCGGGGAACATTACAAACGAACGTGTTTTTTCGGAAGTAAGTGAGCCGATGCTCTTTTGTGCTTTAAGCGAGAACGAAAAGTATTTTGTATACACAAATCCTTCGGGTACGCAGGCAACGGTCATCCATCTGGTTGACAACAGCCGCTGTTCTATTGACTTGGATTCTCCCCCTCGTGATGTGCTTTCTTTCAAGGACGATGTCTTACAACTTGTCAGCATAAGCGGCGAGGTGTTCGCATTGGACATAACAAGGGAAAGCTGTACCCTCACGTTAGCGGACAACAGAATCAATCGCTTTTCTTCCCATTATTGCATCGGTGAAACAGAGAGTAATTTCCTGTTGGCAAATGCTGACGGATGCTCCTATATTCCCATATCGTCTGCGGATGAAATTGTTGTCGGAATGGGAGAACACGGCTTTGCAACAACCTGCGTTTCCCAAAACAAACATCAGCTGAGATTCTATGACCTGAACAAGAAAACCCTTTCCTATTATTACCTAACCGAACCAGTTGAAACAATATGTTATATTGACGACCAAAACGTATTGGCAGTAACGGGTTCCTCTATGGAAAAGCATCATAAAATCATTCTGTGCAACCCCACATCCCCTGAAGAACTAACCGTATTGTCGCGAGATATCGCCGTTAATACCGAACCGGAATACAGCGCTCCCTCGGAGGCGACCCCGCCCCCCAGTAAACTAATTAGCAACGTGCCTGCTATACATCAATTCCCCGAGTTTCCCACCGGTTGCGAATCGGTTGCGGCGGTTATGGCTTTACATTATTTCGGAAACCAAATTTCAGTAGAGCAGTTTGTGGATGAATATTTGCCTACAAGCCATGCTTTCTATGTTGAAAACGGAATGAATTTTGGTCCCTCTCCCTATGAATATTTTATCGGAAATCCGAAATCCGCGGCTTCGTACGGTTGCATGGCACCTGTGATTGAAAAAGCACTTCATGCGTGCATTGGCAATTCTGCATCTGTCAAAAATATAACCGGCATGTCGCTGAAGGAAATATGCGACCAATACATCGACAAAGATGTTCCGGTAATTCTGTGGGCGACCATCAATATGTTGGAAACCAACCCAAGAAACTCTTGGTATTTAAGCGATGGAACGCGTTTTACCTGGCCCGGAAACGAACACTGTATGTTGTTGGTGGGATATGACGACACCAAGTATTTCTTTAATGACCCTTACGCCGGAAAATTAGTAGCTTATGAAAAGTCATTGACCGAAGAACGGTTTGCCGAGCTTGGCAGTCAGGCTCTTGTCATTTTGCCTCAATAGCCTCTGCCATTTGCAAAACGGAGAAAGGAGTGAGAACGTGGCGGATAAGTTTATTTTGCATTCTGAATATAGTCCTACAGGTGACCAACCGCAGGCTATTGAAAAATTAAGTCAAGGCATTGAAAATGGCTTAAAAGAGCAGGTTTTGCTGGGTGTAACGGGTTCGGGCAAGACCTTTACCATGGCGAACATCATCGCCCGCGTCAATCGCCCCACCCTTGTTCTTGCTCACAATAAGACCCTCGCCGCACAGCTTTGCTCCGAGTTCCGCGAGTTCTTCCCCGAGAACGCGGTGGAGTATTTTGTCTCCTAACATAAGTTTTGCACTGAAAACCGCTATAAAACGCCGTTTTTAAAGGCTTTTTAACACAGGATAACACATCATAACACTATATAAATCAAATAACTTTGTGACCTAAATTCGTGTAATGCGAATTTAGGTCTTTTTTATTGAGAAAATTTTGAAAAAACATTTTTAATAGTGACAATAGTTGTCCAGGATAAATTTTAAAATAGGGTTGCATTGCAAGAAATCGAGACGCTGATTTCGAAAAAAAAAATAAAAAATATGTTTTAAAAGAAAGGAGTCCTACAAATATGGACGAAATTAAAATTGGTACAGAGCAAGAAATTTATCTTGCACCAGAAACAGAAAAAATTGAAAATGCAGATCAGATTGCTAAAATTTCTTTAGATGTTGAAAAGTATCCTTTTATTATTGGTTGTGATGCTAACGAAAAAGATAATATCATAACCGAACTTGAAAAATTAGGATGTGATGGAATAAAGCAATTGGATTTTGCGAACTGTGTAGCGGTGTCTATGAGTATGGCACAGCTTAAAGCCATTAAAACGCTTGCCGGGGTAGAAATTGTTGAAAAGGACTACGATTATAAGTGCCTTATCAACAGTGTGAGTGAAAGCGAATGTTCCTCTTATCTGGCAGGTGTAAATCCTCAGCTTAATAGTAAAAAGGAGGTGAAACTGGCTATCTTTGATACCGGTGTAACAAATATTTCAGTTGATGGTTCTGTTAACTTTATTAATGATGTTTCGACAGATGAAAACGGTCACGGAACACAAATGGCTGGCATCATTTCCTCTGTTGTTACAAACGCGGAAAATAAAGTTGCTTCACCGAGCATTTACTCTGTTGTTGTCGCCAACCACAGGGGATTTGCAAAAACATCTACTATTATGCAGGCACTTGATTGGGCAATCAATAACGGAATTAAAATTGTATGTATGAGTTTTGGTGATTATCATAAATCCAAACTATTAGAAAATATGATTAACCGTGCATCGAGTTGCGGAATTATTATGGTTGCAGCCGTTGGTAATGATGGTGGATTTGAGAACGAAAACCGAATTATGTATCCTGCTGCATTTGATAATGTGCTATCAGTCGGTGCAAAGAATGGCGATACTATTGCCAATTATTCTAACGGTGGAGAAAGTGCGGATTGTTTTGCCAACGGTTCACAGAGTACAACGGATAATAATGGTAATGCAGTAAATGTAATTGGAACTTCAGGTGCTGCAGCTTTTGTTGCAGGAACAATTTTGAAGAACTGGTGTGTAAATCCCGAAAAAACATCATTAGATATTATTGATGATATTAAAAAGGAAATGTCACTTTCTACAGGTGTGAATACGTCCGAAGCATTGACTTTAACCAATGAAAATAGTATACTAATTAATAAAAAGGACGATATTGCTTCGAATGTTACAGAACCCAATGCAAGGTCTTTGGATGAAGGCGTATCGGTGCTTTGTGTTGGGGATGATGGTGATGATGGATGTTCTTCAAATGATATGTCATCGGCAATAAGTGTTCCTTTCTTTTCTTGGCAATCAGGGTGTATCAGTTGTCCCGGAAATGAAATTTGGTATAAATTCACTACAAACGTAGGTGAAGCTCATCCAAACGGCAGCAGAGGTTGGTACGGAATTCAAACGCAAGGTTCTTTAGACACGCAGGGCTACTTATATGATGCCTACGGAAATCAAATGGACTATGATGACGATGGCGGAAATAATTTGAATTTTAAAATTACTCACCAATTAGAATATGGAGAAACATATTATGTAAAAGTAAGGGCATTTGGTAGCAATACCGGAAGCTTTAGCTTTAAAGTAGATTATGGTAGAGACGATCACGGTAACTCGATGGACAACGCCACAGAGATTGTGGGTGTGTACTATCAAGATAAATCCGTAAATGGTTATCTTCATAGTTATGGTGATGTGGACTATTACACTTTTGTTCCTGCCCGAAACTGTGTAATGGAAATTTATACCGAAGGTGATACCAATACCTATGGTCAGTTGTACTGTGCTTCCGGCGGTTTGCTGGATTCTGATAACAACAGCAACGGTAACGGCAACTTTAAAATCACAGCTCACCTTGAAGCGATGAAACGGTACTATATTGCGGTAAGTCATAATTCTTCAACCGGTTATGGTGATTATACCTTGAGGTTTAAGTTTGTGAAGGATTGGATGAATGCTGTATCAGGTCAGTATAATATAGCGCTTTGGAAAAATACTGACACACCAAATGCAACCTCTTCTGATTATGTTGAAATTAGTAGAGTATTTGTGACTGCGGATTCTTGCAGCGAATATTATGCAGTTATTGTTGAAGATCTTCCGTCTTATAAACTCTCTATTGGAACAGCAATAGCGAGCGGAGTGCGAAATGAATTATGGGAAACACTTAGAGACACTATATTAGAATTGTTTATACCGGATTATGCAGATTTTGTTTCATTATCACTTAATGTTGGCCAAGTTATGTATGATAATATGAAGCCAGATGAAGTCGCTAAAGAGTCTTATGCAATCTTGTGGAATTTAGTGCGCAATGGAGGAGCATATATCCTTGGAAAAAACCTGCAGAAGAAGAATATTTTAGGAAAATATTCTAATAAAGTCGAATATTCTGGACACGGACCAGACAATATTTTTTATGGTGCAGATAACCAAAGAGGTAACTTTACAATAGTCACATTAAAATAATTGAGCTATGCGGAGGTAAACATAATGACTAAATTTAAAAGTAAAAAAAGAATTATAACTTTAATCGTTATTTTAATTTTATTATTGTTATGTGTTTACACCGCATTTTCCATTTATGAAAAGGCATCATATGAAAAATATGCAGGCAAGGAGATATACTACAAGACAAATCATCAAATTTTTTTAACTTATAAAAATGAAACCATAAATTTATCTGTATATAATAATTCGAATTTATATGCACATTTTCAATGTTTGGAGAGGTTTTTATATTTTGATGATTTGCCATATTCACAAAACGAAATTAAAATTTCCGTGCCTAAAAAAATAGACCTTATCATTTGTTGTAAAGACGATAATAGTATATTTTTGAAGTTTGATGTGGAAAGAGGAATAGATCGAAATTATATACTTAATGATTTGAATTTCAATGAACTTCTTGATATTCTTTACGAAATTACTGGTAATGATATTTTCACAAACACGGGGGACGGTTCTGTGTGTTAACAATCCAAGACAAAGCACATAGTGGATATATAAAATCATAATAATTATAAGGAGAAAATATATGAAGGGTAAATTTTTATGGATGTCGTTAGGTTCACTTATAACAATATTGATAATAGCTAGTTATACTTTTTTGACTAGTTATGAGAAAAATGTTGACAGAATGTTAAATATTGCAGTTAGCTATAAAGGTGAGACATTGTACACAGATCTCTCGTCAGATGTTTGTGGATATCTCACATCGAGCAAGAAAACAGAGATGTATTTTGGTGCAGTACCATCACAAGATAAATCTATAAAAATTAATGCCCCGGACAGAGCTACTTTATATGTATATCCTTTAGACGAAGATTCTATAATTGTTCGATATGAGCCCAGAGGCGGAATAAAAAGAAACTATAAAAAATCCGGCTTTGGAGATTTTAATCGTATCTTAGAAGTTTTTTGCGAGCTGACAGATAATGAGGTTTTTAACGAAATCATAGAGTATCAATAAGAAAAGACAAGGGATGGTTCTGCGTTTTAACAGTTAATTAACATTTTCCTTTCTAAAAAGGGCGGTCAGCTTTTGCTGACCGTCTTTTCAATTTGTCGTACTATGTTCGCTCAGAAACACAGAGTAATGTTAAAAAATGAGGAGAAAATCTACCCAATCCGAATGGAAAATGCCATTGGCTTTCCAACTACTTTAGTTGGGATACCAATGATATCTTTTTTGGTTTAGTATTGTAGTGAAAAATCAGGTTGATTTTAAATAGCTAATAAACATTCCGTTTTTCGCCTGCATTTTAGGTGCAGGCGGTTTTTATATTCAAAAATGTTTGCATTAAATACCAAAAGAAAGGGGAAAGATAGATGCTTTTTGCATATGTCTTGGTGTTTACTTATTGGCAATTTTATGTTATAATGTACTAATAAAGTTTTGTCTGTGTTATTTCGTGTTATTATGTCCTGTTTAGTGTTATCTTGTTGGTTTTTCAAAAACGAGGTTATTTACACGCATTTTGATTTTTAATAAAATGCGATTTTTCTTTAAAATAGCGGGTTTAACGCATCTGAATACTTTTGCTGAGTATTTTGTACTGATTACGAACACAAATTTGTGACCTAAATTCGTGTAATTTGCTATTCGCCAACTTTTTTAGCAAAACTCGAGTGAATTTAAGACAATAAAAAGACAGAAAATAATCAAAAAAAGAGAGGAGTGAGAACATGCCGGATAAGTTCATTTTACATTCAAATTACAAGCCAACCGGAGACCAACCGCAAGCTATCGAAAAACTTAGCGAAGGTATCAAAAATGGCTTAAAAGAGCAGGTTTTGCTGGGTGTTACAGGCTCGGGTAAGACGTTTACCATAGCGAATGTGATTGCGAATGTGAATAAGCCGACGCTCGTTCTCGCTCATAACAAGACACTTGCGGCGCAGTTGTGCTCGGAATTTAAAGAATTTTTCCCCGAAAATGCAGTGGAGTATTTTGTTTCCTATTACGACTACTATCAACCGGAGGCCTATATCCCCACCACCGACACCTATATCGAAAAGGACTCCGCCATCAACGACGAGATCGACCGTCTGCGCCACTCCGCCACCTCCGCTCTGTCCGAACGGCGGGACGTGATCATCGTGGCCAGTGTGTCCTGTATCTACACTCTGGGTGACCCCATCGACTACCGCAGTATGGTCATCTCCCTGCGGCAAGGGATGGAAAAGCCCCGAGACGAGCTCATCCGCAAGCTGGTAGAGCTGCAATACGAGCGCAACGATATCAGTCTGTCCCGCAACAAGTTCCGCGTCCGCGGGGACGTGGTGGAGATCTTCCCTGCCTATTCGGGGGAGACCCTGTTTCGGGTGGAGTTCTTCGGGGATGAGATCGACCGCATCTGTGAGATCCACGCCCTCACCGGCGAGGTGAAGGCAGTGATCAGCCATGTGGCCATCTACCCCGCCAGTCACTACATCATCCCACAGGACAAGATGGCCGCTGCCATCGGGCGCATCCGCGAGGAGATGGAACAGGTCCATCGGCAGTTCACCGAAGAGGGCAAACTGCTGGAAGCACAGCGCATTCTCCAACGCACCACCTACGATATGGAGATGTTGCAGGAGATCGGTTTCTGCAAAGGCATTGAGAACTATTCCCGCGTGCTGTCGGGGCGTCCCGCAGGCAGTATGCCCTGCACCCTGTTTGACTATTTCCCCGATGACTTTTTGTTGTTTGTGGACGAAAGCCACGCCACCCTGCCTCAGGTGCGGGGCATGTTCGGCGGCGACTATGCCCGTAAGAAGAGTTTGGTGGACTACGGTTTCCGCCTACCCAGCGCCTACGACAACCGTCCCCTGAACTTTGACGAGTTCTACAACCACATTAACCAAGTGGTATTTGTGTCCGCCACTCCCGGCGAGCTGGAAAAAAGCAAAAGCGCCCAGATCGTGGAGCAGGTCATCCGCCCCACGGGTCTGCTGGATCCCCTTACCTCGGTGCGTCCCGTGGAGGGGCAGATCGACGATCTGATGGAGGAGATCCGCCTGCGCACCCAGCGGCAGGAGCGGGTGCTGGTCACCACCCTCACCAAAAAGATGGCGGAGGATCTCACCACCTATCTGGATACCCACGGGGTGCGGGTGCGGTATATGCACCACGACATCGACACCATGGAACGGATGCAGATCATCCGCGACCTGCGCCTCGGCGAATTCGACGTGCTGGTGGGCATCAACCTGCTTCGCGAGGGCTTGGATATCCCCGAGGTATCGCTGGTAGCTATCTTAGATGCGGACAAGGAAGGATTCCTGCGCAGCGAGACCGCTCTCATCCAGACCATCGGTCGCGCCGCCCGTAATGCGGACGGTCAGGTCATTATGTACGCAGACAGCGTCACTCCCTCTATGGAGGCGGCTCTGCGGGAGACCCATCGCCGCCGTGAGATCCAGATGGCTTATAACGAAGCCCACGGCATCGTGCCCAAGACCATCCGCAAGGATGTGCGGGAGATCTTGGAGATTTCCGCCTCGGGCAAAAAGGCGAAAACCGCCGAGGGGCTGCGCCTGACCCGCGCCGAGCGGGAGGAACTGATCCGTCAGCTCACCCGCGAAATGAAGAACGCCTCCCGCTTGTTGGAATTCGAGCACGCGGCCCTGCTGCGCGATCGAATCAAAGAATTGCAACAAATGAAATAAAAAGGCATCCTCTGCCACAGGCAAGAAATGTCGTTCATTTCGTATTTAGTCGCTGAAACGGAGTTAAGGCCGTTTCGTCAACGCTTCTTTTTATTTTGAAATAATCGCTGCTTTAAGCATAGAATACGTCTCCGGACAATACTCATTGTTTCGTATACAGGAGGATTTTCCATGGCCGACAACAAACTCATCATCAAGGGCGCCCGTGCCCATAATCTCAAAAACATCAACGTGGAGTTGCCCCGCGACCGACTGATCGTATTCACCGGTCTGTCCGGCTCGGGCAAATCCTCTTTGGCCTTCGACACCATCTATGCCGAAGGGCAGCGTCGCTACGTGGAGAGTCTGTCCAGCTATGCCCGTCAGTTCTTGGGGCAGATGGAGAAACCTGACGTGGACCTGATCGAGGGTCTGTCTCCCGCCATCTCCATTGACCAGAAGACCACCTCCAAGAATCCCCGCTCCACCGTGGGCACTGTTACCGAGATCTTCGACTATCTCCGTCTACTGTATGCCCGTATCGGTATTCCCCACTGTCCCATCTGCGGGCGGGAGATCCGTCAGCAGACAGTAGACGAGATCGTGGACCGCCTGCTGGCGCTACCCGCAGGCACCCGCATCCAGTTGATGGCCCCCATTGTCCGCGGACGCAAGGGACAGTATGTGAAAGAGCTGGAAGCGGCCAGCAAGTCCGGCTATGCCCGTGCCCGTGTGGACGGGATCCTGTACGATCTGATGGAGAAGATCGACCTGGACAAGAACAAAAAACACACCATCGAGATCATCGTGGATCGTCTGGTGGTGAAAGAGGAGATCCGCAGTCGTTTGGCGGACTCGGTGGAGACCGCCACCAACTTGGCAGAGGGATTGCTCACCGTGGACGTGGTGGACGGAGAAGAACTCACCTTCTCCCGTAACTACGCCTGCCCCGAACACGGGGTGAGCGTGGAAGAACTGTCCCCCCGTATGTTCTCCTTCAACAACCCCTTCGGCGCCTGCCCCAAGTGCACGGGTCTGGGCATCTTTATGGCCATGGATCCCGACCGTGTGGTGCCCGACCCCTCCCTGTCGGTGCGGCAGGGCTGCTTCCCCGGCAGCGGTTGGAGTTACAAAGATGGCGGCACCATCGCTCAGATGTATTTCGACGGTCTGGCGGAGCATTACGGCTTTTCGCTGGATACTCCCTTTAAGGATCTTCCCAAACACGTGCAGGAGGTGCTGCTGTACGGTACCAAGGGGGAGAAACTGAAAATGTCCTACACCCGTGAATACGGCAGCGGCACCCACTACACCGCCTTCGAAGGTGTGTTGAACAATATGCAGCGGCGGTATAACGAAACCACCAGTGACTGGATTCGGGAAGAAATGGAGCAGTACATGAGTCAGGTTCCCTGCCCCGAATGCCACGGTCAGCGCCTCAAGCCCGAAAGTCTGGCAGTAACGGTGGGCGGCCTGAACATTATGCAGTTGTGTGACCAAACGGTGGAGGAACTGCTCACCTTCATCGAAAACCTGCAACTCTCCGAGCGGGAACGGTTCATCGGTGATCGAATTCTTAAAGAAATCAAGGAGAGGCTGGGATTCCTTAACAGCGTGGGCCTTAGCTATCTCACCTTAGGCCGCGGCGCTGCCACCCTATCCGGCGGTGAGAGCCAGCGCATTCGTCTGGCGACCCAGATCGGTTCCTGCCTGATGGGGGTGCTGTACGTGCTGGACGAGCCCAGCATCGGTCTGCACCAGCGTGACAACGACCGTCTGCTGGCGACCCTGAAGCACCTGCGAGACATCGGCAACACCCTCATTGTGGTAGAGCATGACGAGGATACTATGCGGGCAGCGGACTGGATCGTGGACGTGGGTCCCGGGGCAGGTATTCACGGAGGCGAGATCCTCTATTCAGGGCCTGCCGACGGGGTGCTGGACTGCGAGGAGTCTCTAACGGGACAATATCTGTCGGGACGGAGGTGTATCCCCGTGCCTGCCGCCCGTCGGGAAGGAAACGGTCACCGACTCACCCTACTGGGAGCCTCCGAAAACAACCTGAAACACATTGACGTGTCCTTTAAGCTGGGTGCCTTCAACTGCGTCACCGGCGTGTCCGGCAGCGGTAAATCCAGTCTGGTCAACGCCATTCTTTACAAGCGGCTGGCGCGAGATCTCAACCGCGCCCAGACCCGCCCCGGAAAACACGAGGGCATCGAAGGACTGGAACATTTGGATAAGGTTATCGACATCGACCAGTCCCCCATCGGGCGTACCCCCCGCTCCAACCCTGCCACCTATACGGGGGTGTTTAACGACATCCGTGATCTGTACGCCGCCACGGCGGATGCCAAAATGCGTGGCTACACAGCAGGGCGCTTCTCATTCAATGTGAAAGGGGGACGATGCGAAGCCTGTCAGGGTGACGGTATTCTCAAAATCGAGATGAACTTCCTCCCCGACGTATTCGTTCCCTGCGAGGTGTGCGGCGGCAAGCGGTACAATCGAGAGACCTTAGAGGTGAAATACAAAGGAAAAACCATTGCGGACGTACTGGACATGACGGTGGAGGAGGGCGTATCCTTCTTCTCCGCCATCCCCAAGATCGCTAAGAAACTGCAAACCTTGCAGGACGTGGGACTGGGCTATATCCAGATCGGACAACCCGCCACCACTCTGTCCGGCGGTGAGGCGCAACGGGTCAAGCTGGCCACGGAACTGTCCAAGCGGGCCACCGGCCGCACCGTGTATATTCTGGACGAGCCCACCACCGGTCTTCACGCGGCAGACGTGAGCCGTCTGCTGGAAGTGCTGAACCGTTTGGTGGACAGCGGCAACACGGTCATCGTCATTGAGCATAATCTGGACGTGATCAAGACCGCCGACCACATCATTGATCTGGGCCCCGAGGGGGGCGACAAGGGCGGCACCGTTGTGGCCTGCGGCACCCCCGAGGAGATCGCTGTCTGTCCCGAGAGCTATACAGGTCAATACCTGAAACGGGTACTGGAAAACTAATATTTACAATTCCGTCATACTGTCACGGAGAAAGTGCGGTATGATACACAGTAGGGAGGTGGAGTGATGTTCGGCTACGTGCGGTTATTTAAACCCACTGTCACGATGGGAGAATACGAACAGTACAAGGGCATCTACTGCACCTTGTGCAAGCGGCTGGGCAAGCGATACGGTCTGCTGTCCCGTTTCACCCTCAGCTACGATATGACCTTTTTGGCGCTGTTGGAGATGGCGCTGACCGAAGCATCCCCCGCCTTCTGCCCCTCCCGTTGCTCCTTTAATCCCAACAAAAAGTGCCTCAAAGCACAGTCCACCGCCCCCATTGATCGGGCGGCGGATGTGGGGACTCTGCTTGCTTATTACAAGCTGAAAGACACCATCGCCGACGAGGGTTTGTTTAAAAAACTGGGGGCTCTGTGCGCCCTGCCCGTGGCAGCAATTGCGCGGAACAAAGCCAAACAGCGCTGTCCTGCCATAGACACTGCCGTGGCCGAGATGACGGCGCGACAGCAGCAGGTAGAGCAAGAGAAAACCGCCTCCATTGATCGAGCGGCCGAGCCTTTTGCGCTGTTGTTACAGACCCTCGCCGCCTCAGTGACCGAGGACGAGAAACAACGGCAGGTATTGGAACGGTTCGGCTACTGTCTTGGTCGCTGGATCTACCTGATGGATGCGGTGGACGACCTACCCCGCGATCTGGAACAGGGGCGGTACAACCCCTATATCGGTCTGCGGCAATTGACCCGTGGAGATACCAAGGGGGTCAAAGAGGCACGGGAGTATGCACTACTCACCCTCAATGCCTGTCTGGCGGAGTGCACCGCCGCCTATCAACTGCTGAACATCCGCCGTTTCGACGGCCTACTGAGCAACATACTGGAACAGGGGATGTCCCACGCGCAAAAGCGGGTCATCGCCGGAGAGGAAGTAACTCATGAGAGATCCCTATGAAGTCTTGGGCGTGGCGCCCACCGCCACCGATGAGGAGGTAAAGACCGCCTATCGAAATCTGGCGCGGAAATACCACCCCGACAACTACACCGACAACCCCCTGTCCGAACTGGCGCAGGAGAAAATGCAGGAGATCAACGAGGCCTACGACGCCGTGGTGCGCATGCGCAAGGACGGCACATCCCCTGCGGGCAGCGGACAAAACGGCGGCTATCGTGCCCCCGGTGGCACCTCCCGCTACGGTGACATTCGCCGTATGATCAGCCAAAACCGCATCGTGGATGCGGAGATGCTGCTGGATGGGGTGGCTTCCCACGCCCGAGACGCGGAGTGGTTTTTCCTCAAAGGCAGTGTGCTGTACCGCAAGGGATGGCTGGAAGAGGCCTACACCCACTTCGCCACCGCCTGTCGGATGGATCCCAACAACTACGAATACCGTCAGGCCTACGAGCGTTTGGCGGCAGGTCGGCAGACCGGCGGCTATCACACCGCCAACCCCAACGGACAAACCTGTGATACCTGCGACATGTGCACCACCCTTTACTGTGCAGACTGCTGCTGTGAGTGTATGGGCGGCGACTGTATCCGTTGCTGCTGACGGAGGAAACTATGGCTATGAAAAACAGTGGCCGTCTTGCCCTGACGGGAATTATGACCGCCTTGGCACTGGTGTTTTTGTTCCTATCCTCCGTTATTCCCCCCACCACCGTCGCTCTGGCCGCCGCGGCGGGTCTGTGCGGCATCCCCGTGGTGGTGGAGATCGGGCGTGCCAAAGCACTGCTCCATTACGTGGCGGTAAGTGTGTTGGCCTTTTTGCTGATACCCGCTGTCGGCGGCTCGATTCTATACGTAGCCACCTTCGGTCATTACACCATCTTTAAAGCGTGGGTGGAGAGCAAAAACCTGTCCCGCGGGTTGGAATGGGGTATCAAGCTCGGTCTGCTTTCGGTTGTTTTGACAGTGGGGTTCGTCCTGTTGGCGCGGGTACCCCTTGCGGAAATCTTTGCATTCGAAAAGGGAACCACGTTTTTGACTATGACCGCAACCTTCCTTTTGTCCGTTGTGGTCTTGGTGGTCCTTTTCATGGTGTATGATCGGTGTATGACCGGTCTTGTCAGTCTGTATCACCATCGTTTGCGCCCCCATCTGCGGCGTTTATTTCACTTTTAATAAGAAAAATTGCAAGATGTGCTTCTGCATCTTGCAATTTTCTTTTATATAATGTATAATAGACCCGTAAATCTGCAAGTTTTAGTACAAGGAGCGTAGGTAGTATGCATACCACTCTCACCGAATTAATCCAGTCCCATACCCCCCAATTCTCCAAGGGACAACGGCGCATCGCCGCCTTCATCACCGAGCACTACGACGAGGCGGCCTTTATGACCGCCGCCCGTTTGGGTGAAGAGGTAGGGGTGAGTGAATCCACGGTGGTGCGCTTTGCCACCGAGCTGGGCTTCGCCGGTTATCCCCAGTTGCAGAAGGCATTGCAGGAGCTCATCCGCAGCAAACTCACCATCGTGCAGCGCTTGGATGTGACCCGCGCCCGCGTCAACGACGACGAGGTATTGCAGCAGGTGGTCTCCCGCGACATATCCAACCTGCGCCGCACGCTGGAAAATCTGGACAAAACCGTCTTCAACGAAGCGGTGGAGCGAATCGTCAACGCCCGACAGGTGTACGTATTCGGCGCTGGCAGTTGCAAGCATCTGGCCGGCTTCCTGACCCACTATTTGCAGTTGCTTTTAGGCGGTCGGGCACGGCGCATCGCCGTAGCCAGCCAAAGTGAGATTTTTGAGGAAATGCTGGATCTATCCGCCGAGGACGTGGTTATCGGTATCAGTTTTCCCCGCTATTCCAAGAAGTCGGTGCAGACCTTACAATTTGCGCACATCAAAGGCGCTCACGTAATCGCCCTGACCGACAGCGCTCTGTCCCCCATCGCCCCCCACGCCCACGAGCTGCTCACCGCTCACAGCGATATGGCCTCGGTGGCAGACTCCTTGGTGGCACCGCTGAGCGTCATCAACGCCCTCATCGTGGCAGTGTCCCTGCACACCATGGATCAGGTGCGCCCCAAGCTGAATGAATTGGAACAGCTTTGGCACAACTATGGTATGTACCAATCGACGGAAGAAACGGAGAACGTATCTCTATGAATATCCTCATCGTAGGCGGCGGTGCCGCCGGCTGTATGGCGGCGGGTGCCGCGGGACGGCAGGGTCACACCGTCACCGTCATTGAGCGTAACCCCCGTCCCGCCCGCAAGGTGATGATCACCGGCAAGGGGCGGTGCAACGTGACCAACAACTGCGACGTGGACACTTTTATCCGCCACGTACCGGAAAACGGACGATTCCTATACAGCGCCCTCAACGCCTTCACCCCGCAGGACACCATAGCGCTTTTTGAGGAACTGGGTGTACCGCTCAAAACCGAACGGGGCGGTCGAGTGTTCCCTGTTTCCGATAAGGCGGTGGACATTGTAGACGCACTGGTGACCTATGCCAAGAGCGGCGGCGCCCGTTTTATACAGAGTCGCGTCACCGAACTGGTGATGGCTGACGGTGTCTGCACCGGTGTGCGCTTGGAAGATGCCACCGTCCTTGCCGCCGATCGAGTGATCGTGGCTACCGGCGGCTGTTCCTATCCCCTCACCGGATCCACGGGCGACGGCTACGCCCTCGCCCGTCAGGCGGGACATACGGTGGTCGAGCCCCGCCCCAGTCTGGTGGCTCTCACTTCCCCCGACCTGTTCTGCGCGGATATGCAGGGACTGAGTCTCAAAAACTGCGGCCTGCAAGTGAAAGACAACGTAACCGGCAAGGTGATCTATTCCGATTTGGGCGAAATGCTGTTCACCCACTTCGGTGTCAGCGGCCCTATGGTGCTGTCTGCCAGCGCCCATATGCGGCAGATGGCACCCAAGCGCTATACCCTGTGGATCGACTGGAAGCCGGGGCTGACCCCCGAGCAGCTGGACGCCCGCATCCTGCGAGATTTCTCTGAACGCAGCAATATGGATCTGGCCAATGCGCTGGGCAAATTGCTCCCACGCCTGCTTATCCCCGTGATGCTGGAACTGGTGCAGGTCAAACCTGTGAAAAAATGCAACGCCGTCACCCGCGAGGAACGGATGCGACTGGTAAAGGGCATCAAGGCGATGCCGGTAACCATTGATGGTTTCCGCCCTATCGCCGAAGCCATTGTCACCGCTGGCGGCGTGTCTGTGAAAGAGGTCAACGCTCGCACCATGGAATCCAAGTTGGTCTCCGGTCTGTATTTTGCCGGAGAGGTGCTGGACGTGGACGCCTACACGGGCGGATTTAATTTACAAATCGCGTTTTCCACCGGTATGGCGGCGGGCAACGCTGAATGAACAAAATGAAGGAGTAACGACTATGAACTACGCTATTGCCATCGACGGTCCTGCCGGCGCAGGAAAAAGCACCATTGCCAAGATTTTGGCCAAGGAACTGGAACTCATCTACGTGGATACCGGTGCTCTGTACCGCTCCATCGGCTATTTCGTCACCACGAAGGGCATCGACACTGCCGACACCGCCGCCGTGGTGGCGGCGTTGGACGGACTCAAAGTGGAACTGCGCTACGTGGAGGGCGTACAGCGGGTGTTTGTCAACGGAGAGGACGTGAGCGATTTCATCCGCACCCCCGCCATCTCCATGGCTGCTTCGGCGGTGTCCGCCATCCCCGCGGTGCGGGCTTTCCTGCTGGACACACAGCGGGATATTGCCGCACAGAATTCGGTGGTGATGGACGGCCGTGACATTGGCACCACCATTCTGCCCGACGCCAGGATCAAGATCTTTCTCACCGCTTCGGCGGAGTCCCGCGCCAAGCGCCGCTTCGACGAGTTGCAGGAGAAGGGCGACCCCGCCACCTACGAAGAGGTGCTCAGTGATATGATCAAGCGGGACTACGATGACACCCATCGGGAGATCTCTCCCCTCAAACAGGCGGAGGACGCTATCCCCGTGGACACCAGCGGCGAGACACTGGAACAGTCGGTGGCTCGTATGAAAGAGATCGTTTACAGCCGTCTGAACGAGGGCTGATACAAAAGGAGTTTTACGGTTATGCCAGTCCATCTTGCCGAAAGCGCCGGCTTCTGTTTCGGCGTAAATAATGCGGTCAATCGGGTATATCAGCTGCTGGACGAGGGCGAGCAGGTGTGTACGCTGGGCCCCATCATCCACAATCCGCAGGTAGTGGAGGAATTGGCGGCGCGGGGGGTGCGCATCGTGGACAAGCCCACCGACACCCCCGAGGGCAACGTGCTGGTTATCCGCTCCCACGGGGTGCCTGAGAGCGTCTATGCCACCATACAGCAGCAGAATATCCGCTGCTGCGACGCCACCTGCCCCTTCGTGGCCAAGATCCATCGCATTGTGGCCACCCATTCCGCCGAGGGCGCCATCGTATTGGTGGCGGGCAACCCCGACCATCCCGAGGTGCTGGGTATCCGCGGCCATAGTACAGGCCCCACCTACTGCTTCCAGACCGAAGAAGAGCTGGAACAGGTGGTCTCCGACCACCCCGAAGCAGCGCAAAACCCCTGCATTTTGGTGGCCCAGACCACTTTTAATAAAGATGTCTGGAAAAAATGTGAAGAAAAAGCAAAAAAACTCTGTACAAACCTCAAAATATTTGATACAATATGCAGTGCTACTGCAAAACGGCAGGAAGAAGCCGTTTCTCTCGCACAAAAGTGCGATCAAATGGTGATTGTCGGTGGACGGGAGAGTTCCAATACCGCCAAACTGCGTGACGTATGCGCTGTCTACTGTCCGACCCTGTGGGTCGAGACCGCGGACGAGCTGCCTCGTGACCGGTTTGCCCCCGGTATGACGGTCGGTCTGACCGCCGGAGCATCCACACCCGCCGATATTATAAAGGAGGTACACGCAACTATGTCCGAAATTGTCAACAACGAAGTCCTGGAAAAAAACTATGAGGAGATGAGCTCTGAAGAGTTCGCCGCTGCTGTCGACGCAACTCTGCAGAATCCGACTGATGATAAAGTCCGCGGTCTGGTCGTCAGCATTGCGCCCAACGAGGTACAGGTCGAAGTCATTGGCCGCAAGCAGACCGGCTACATTCCGATTGATGAGCTGTCCAACGATCCCTCTGCCAACCCCCACGATCTGGTGAAGGTGGGCGACGAGCTGTTGCTGCTCATCATGCGCACCAACGATCAGGAAGGCACCATCATGCTGTCCAAGAAGCGCGTGGACGCGCTCAAGGGCTGGCAGATCATCGTAGATGCCGAGGCTGAGGGCACCATCCTGGATGGTACCGTCACCGAGATCATCAAGGGCGGCGTCCTGGTGGTCACCAACGGCGTGCGCGTATTCGTGCCCGCTTCCCACGCCTCTGTGGGCCGTATGGAGGACCTGAGCCCCCTGAAGGGTCAGGACGTCCAGCTGAAGATCATTGAGATCAACGATCGCCGCCGTCACGCCGTCGGCTCCATCCGTCTGGTGGCTCAGGCCGCCCGCAAGGAGCAGGAGGAGGCCTTCTGGGCTCAGGCCG
>JAZNJO010000031.1:0-28334 GCA_045578085.1 Acutalibacteraceae bacterium
CATTTCTACAATCACCAACGCATTCAATTAAAAACAAAACTGACACCACTTGAAAAGCGATGTCAGTTCGTTGCTTAAAATTTAATATTTACTACCATATAGGTCGTTTTTGTGTTGTCCGCACAATTTGGGGCAGTGCAATCCTTGCGCATCGGCTTAATTAAAACTTTTTATTCCGTCTCTTCGGTTCCCTCAACCGCTTCATCGGTGGGCTCGGTGTCCTCTTCCGTAGTGGTGGTTTCAGGCGGCAACGTAGGCTCTACGGCGCTCACCCGCAGGGTGATGGTATCGCCGATCCGCTTCTCAGAGCCAAAGGCAGGGGACGCACTGTCCACAATACCTTTTTCATACTCCGAGACTTGCACCTCTACCGTCTTAACCTTAAATCCCAACGCCTCCAAATACAATTTGGCATGCTCCTGCTTCCATCCGGCTACGTTCGGGACCTTGATCTTCTCACCCTTTTGTCCGTTACTGATGACCACCTTAATTTCAGTGCCCTTCTTCACCAGGGAAGAGGCAGCAGGCTCCTGAGAGATGATAGTGCCCGCCGGCTTATCGCTGAAATCCATATAATCCAGCACCAGTTTCAACTCGCCGTTAAGCTCTTTATCACGCAAAGCGTAATAGTCCAGACCTACCACGTTGTCCACCGACACTTTTTTCTCATCCTTGCCGGTGGTGGTCGTGGTGGTGGTAATGCTGGGGATCGGCGTAGATTCCAACGGCTCCTCCTGCGGCGGGAAAATATCCTGCCACAGACTGGCTACAATAATGGCACCGGTAATAATCAGAAGCGCTACCGCGCAAATAATCACCACGCGCACCACATTAACCTTGCTGCTCTTCTTCGTGCGCTTTTTGGGGCGAATTTCGGTGCGGCCGCTGTCTAGCTCCTCAAAGCTGTCCACGCCCACGTCCTCTACCACTTCGTCCACCAAAGCCGTAACGGTGGTGGTCAAGGTCAACTGATCCCGCAGTTCAGCCAAAGTGGCCGTGCGATTCTCCGGCAACACCTGCAACGCATTAAACAGCGCCACACATACCGGTTGCGTCAGTTCCTCTGCCACTTCCGCCGACATAAACAGGTCGTCGGAATTCTTGGCGCGGTTGTCGCCGGCGGGAGGCTCGTTACCGGTGACAGTGCGGAACAGCGTAGAAGCCATACCGTACACGTCCGTAAAGGAGCCTACCTCTTCGTCTGCATAATACTGTTCCGGTGCGGCATAGCCTTTTTTCAGTTCCGGAATCAGATCGGTACCCGCTTGATGGGCGGCGTTGATGGAGAAACTCCGCACCCGCGCCTTGCCGTCGGATCCGATAAGAATATTATCGGGGCAAACCGCCAGATGATAGATACCCGCCTCGTTGAGATGGACCATACTGGACAGAAGAGACATAAACAACGGCTTCGCCTCAGCCCAAGGCAGACGACCGCCTGCCAGCTTGGTCTTCTTGGTCAGAGTCATCCCCTGACAATAGTCCGAGGCGGCGTATACGGTGCCATTCTCCTCGAAAATGTCGTACACCGGAACCACCGCAGGCAATTCACGCATACGCGCCAAAGTTCGCATAGTGTGACGGAAACGGTCGGCATATTCCTCAAACACCCGCTCGCAACCACCCAGCGGCTGTACACCGCCGATGGTATCCCGATGGCCGATGGCGGCAGGAAAAAACTCCTGAATGAAACAGGGCTCCCGCAGTTGGCGGTCATAGGCGAGATATAAAAGATGGTCGCTGCACTCGCTCACCAAACGACCTACGATATAATGCCCTTGCAGCACAGAGGCCGCCGGCAGACAATGCTCCGGATTCCGATCCACTGCCGGATCGTAACCGCAGACGGTGCAAGCGCCCTCCGCCTCCGGCTTGGGGTTCATACAACCCATACACAATTTAGCCATGGTTCACAGTCCTCCTGTATAATGTACTCGCGTCAACCCATCGACTGACGACGAATGATCTGCCGAATATCGTTGCCCACACAGAGAAGCGGCACAAACCCGCCGCTGATGCGGCTGGCAATCTGGTCGCCGTACCGCTCCTGCAAGGCGCGAAGCCCCAGATTGGTGCTTACCACCGTGGGACGTCCTTCTAGAAGGCGGGCATTGAGAATGTTATAAATGCAGGCTCGGGTAAAGGGAGTATCAAATTCCATACCTAAATCGTCCAGCACCAGCAGATCGCAGCCGGTAAGCTGACTCTCGCTGTCTCCCTCGGCACGGCCGAAGTGCTCCGCCTCCAGCTGGCGCAACAGCGGCTGTACCGATCCATACACCACGCCGAAGCCCTGCTCAGTGACGCCGCGGGCGATAGCCAAACACAAATGGGTCTTGCCGATGCCGGTGGCACCCTGCAACAGCAAGCTGTCGCTGTAAGGTGTAAAATGCGCAGTATACTCCCGACAATATCGGACAATATCGGTCATGTGCTCTCGGGGTGAAACGCCCAACTTAGGATCTACCCGATCGTCGTAATAATCCAGCCGCATAGAATCAAAGTCGGTCAGCCGCATAGCCGACAAACCGGACAGACGGCGGCAAGCCTCCTCTTTAAGAAGACGGCGATAACAGTCGCATACGCCCCCTTGCACATATCCCGTATCCTTACAACGGGAACAGGTGTACTGAGGTTCAAAATTGTCCCGCTGATAGCCGGCGGCGTGCAACAGATTCGCCATTTCTTGCTGTAACAGCAAATTCTTATGACGGATCTCCTCCACCGCCTCCGGGGCGCCGCCCGCCAAGATAACGCGAGTCAATTCCGGAATGGCCGCCGCCTTCTCTCGCTCAATCTCCACCAGACGAGGGAACCGAACGCACAATTCCTCTTTCAGCGCCGCCGCTTGTGCATCCGCATCTCGGCGACGCTTCTCCAGACGGGCGCGGGCCGCTTCAATTACTTGTTGATCATAAGCCATTTCCCGTATCCTCCTTAGGATCGACCGAACTTGGGACGGTATTTCAGCAATTGCTCTTCAAATCCGTCGGTATCCAAACTGCTCTCGGTGGGATTGGTAGCGGCAGGGCCTTTTTTCTTAGCCGCCACCGCAGGAATCTGGTCGGGACGACGAATCCCCTCCGCCTGCCACCGCTCCATGATGGTGTTCATATATTTCGGACTGTATTTGTCCTTGCAATTCTCCATAGTGATCTGATAGGCGCGACGCAACATCTCCACGTCAAAGCTCCAGTCGTTGAGCCATTGATCTGCCATCTTTGCCTGCGCGGCATTGAGGGGGCGGGGCAAGCCAAGCCATTCCTCCACCTTGGCGGCAGCCAGTCTCTCTCGCTGCATCTGACGGATACGGGCATCCACTTGATCGGGGGTGACGATATCCTCATCCGCCCAAGACAATGCCAGATTCTCCACATAGCGGATGCTGGCCTTACCCACCGATACGGCATACCCCACCGCCATCAGTACCGACGCCTGCGGCAAGCCCGCTGTGGTGACCAGATACATCAAGGTGGCGTTATCGCCGTGGTTGAGGGGGCGACCCATACGGGCGCTCACCTCTTGCAGGAAGGCCGTGAACTCCCGATGCTCCTTCTGGTAAGCCAGCACCTCCTGCCACACCGGCTTAACGGTCGCGGCGCGAGCCACCGGCGTCTTAACAGCGGCATCGCCCGCAGATGCGGTCGCGCCCTGCCACTCGGTCAACACACCCTGCTCCATCCAGAAACGCAGGCAGCTCTCGCAGGCTTGCTCACTCATTTTCAGGGCGGCGGCACAGTCTTTTACGTCACCGCTCTGCCCGTGGCGGGAGAACCACACAAGCACCCGCAGTTGCTCGACCCCTGCCATATTCAAACAGTCCGCTACACAAGCAGGCAACGCCATCACCGAGTTAAAACAATCGGGATTCCATCTGTATGCGCTCATCGATTCTCCCCCCCTCTCTCTTATCCATACCTATACTAATTTACTATAACATATTTCCTCATTATATTCAAGAGGGCAACGCAAAAAATCCGTCTCTTGACAAATCCGATCCCAAGTGGTATAGTGATACCGCAACTGAACAGACGAAACAAGGGGTGCTGTCCATAGCAGACGGCTGAGAGAGCAAAGCTCAACCCTTTGACCTGATCCGGATAATACCGGCGGAGGGATGTTTTATCAAAACACCGACAGTCCTATAGGCTGTATCAACCTCCGCTCCACAGGGCGGAGGTTTTTTGTTTGTTCTCTTGTTATTATCCATAAGGAGGACAAACCATGAAACAAAAGAAGATCTTACGCTTGATGGAAAGCGGTCTGATGCTGGCCGTGGCCACAGCCCTGAGTATGGTCAAGGTGCTGGACCTGCCCTATGGCGGCAGCATCACCGCCTTCTCTGCTCTGCCCCTATTACTGGTGGCCTATCGTCACGGCACCCTCTGGGGACTGCTCACCGCATTTGGCCACGCCATCATACAACTGCTGTTGGGAATGGGCACCCTTTCCTATGCCACCTCGGCCATGGCGGCAGTGGCTATACTGGTGCTGGATTATCTCTTAGCCTTTACCGTGCTGGGTTTGGGTGGTGTATTTCGCCGCGTAGTTTCCAATCAGGGCACCGCCTTGATATTGGGAGCCCTGCTGACCGGTGTGCTCCGTTACGTGCTCCATGTCATTGCCGGTTGCACCGTGTGGGCCGGCCTCTCCATACCCACCGAAGCCGCGCTGGTCTATTCTCTGGCCTATAACGCCACTTATATGCTGCCGGAAACCCTAGTAACCGTATTAGGTGCCTGGTATTTGTCCAAGGCAGTAAACGTTCAGGAGGATCTGCCCACCCGTGCCAAATGCACAGAACAAAGCAAACCTCGCGCCTTCGTCGTAGGTCTTGTGGGGAAAGCCGCGTTGCTGGCAGCAGCAGTATGGGACGTCGTCGCCATCTTCCGCCACCTGCAGGACCCCGATAGCGGCGACTTCGTCATTGCCCGTCTGGAACTGGTGAACTGGCCTGCCGTGGCCGTTGTCTCCCTCAGTGGTGTGCTGCTGTGGCTCCTCTCCCAGCTGATCCGCCGCCGTCTGAACGAAACAAAAGAATAAAAAAAGAAAGCCGCCGTCCACCTGTGGGGACAGCGGCTTTTTCTTATTTTATGTAATCAATATAGCTACGGTCAGGGTCGAAGAAGATACCGGCGTGATAGCTGTTTTCCTTCTTCATAGTCATATAATCGCCGTAGGCGATGGTAAGCATCTCGTCATATCCCGCAGGGATTACAATCTCGGTATGCTCAAAGGGTACCTTCTGTACCTCGGCAAAGCAATGGCGGGGGAAGACCCAGCGATCACTGAATGTATCAAAGCTAATCATCGCCACCCGCTTAGTATCGGTGCCGTTATATTTACGGCAGGCCTTCTCCAAGCCGCGATACAGCCAACGATAGGGGATGACAGACACGAAAGCGTGAATTAGGCTCTTAACTGCATTTTTCTTCACACTGCCGGGGTAACGTACCGAAGTCGCCAACAGTTTGTTCCACACGTTCACCGCGCGGCGATGGGACAACTGCTCAGCCGGATCATCCGGTACTGCATCCAGCGGGAAAATATCCAAGAAGATGCCCTGATTAAACACGAAATGTCCCCGCTCAGAGTTGATAATCGCCGTGGTGTTGCTGTTGCGTAACTGGGCGTGACCGCGGCTGTAATTTTTGTCGTTATAGGAGGTCTGGAAGAAATAGGGGTCGGTAAACTCCGCGGGTGCCACCTCTATCAACTTCTCGTAATCCTCCCGCATCATCACCACATCGATATCGTCATCCCAAGGGATAAAACCCTTGTGACGGATAGCGCCCAGCAAGGTGCCGCCGCAGGCATAATACCGCAGGCCATAGCGATCGCACACTTCCTGCAATTTATCAAGCAGATCCAACTCCACAGCCCATACCTGCTTCATTGCAGCAGGTACAGTATAATTACAGCGCTCTTCCTCCAGATAAAACTCGTTAGGGATCATCATACACATTCTCCTCGTTTTACTTTCGTTTGAGTTTCTTTTGTAATGTTTCTTTACAGACCATCCACGCGGGATCGCGGAACAAAATCAGTGTGAACGCATAAATAACAGCGCCTACGGCGATCTGCAACAGAATGGTCGTAGCCTCCACCGGCATCACTCGTCCCATTAAGTAAATAGGCACAAACATCACCAGGGAGAATGCAGCATAACGAAGCGCGATGCCCAGCAGTTCCCAAGCGGAAATAAACGCATGGGAGAACCACAGATAAATGGTCGAAATCACCAACTCTGCCATCACCGATGCCACCACCGCACCATACGCGCCGAATCGAGGAATCAGCAGAATGTTCAACACCAGATTCACACAAGCTCCCGCGATAATTGCACGGTTGCTCCGTGCCCGTTGACCACTGGGAGTCAGATACAGAGAACCCAGCACATTGCTGGTGCCAATGATAAACACAAGCGGCGAGAACATCATCAACATAATGCCGGCCTCGGCAAAGTTAGCGCCGTAGAATTCCAGCGAAAAGCCGTAGCCACATGCCACCAGGCCCGCACACATGGGAAAGGAGATCATATACATAAAACGGAATGTATTGCGTATATGATCCCGAATTTCTTCTTCTTTATTTTGACCAAACAGATAGGAAGTGCGCACACCCACCACCACGTTCAGCGAAGTGATGACTGTTAACAAGATGTTGACAATCTTATGGGCATTCTCGTAAAAACCATTTTGCGCCATATCCTGCGTGATGGCACCAATCATAGTCTTGTCCAGCACAGTATACACCGAGGTGGCGATGGTGGGGATAAAATACACCAGCGCCTCCCGAATGTGACGGGCATACCGCAACCGGCGAAAGGGAATGGGGCGCACCATCTTGCGCAATTGCGGCCACAGCGCCAGATTGGACAGGAAGATGCTGCCCGTCTGAATGGCGCAGTACAAGGCTACGTCGTCTGCATCGTGCACAAAGGCAAAGATAAGCACAATGCTCAACACCTTGATAAGCAGGTTGCGCAACATCAACGACTTGAAATTCTCCATCGCCTGGAAATACCAAGTGCAGTCCACGCCCACCGCCAAAATCGTGAAGCCGGTAGCCAGATACACCTTCCAGTCGCCGTCAATGGCCCATATGACCCCTACGTAAATCAGGAAACTCAGCAGCGTATTGACAACGCGGATAATGGACAGTTCCCAGAACAGACGGGAGGCCTGCACCCGATTGTCCCGCACACGCGACACCTCTCGCAAGCCGTAAGAAGACATGCCCAAAGCCGCAAACAACGCGAAATAAGTGGCGATGGAGTGAACGAAACTGTACGTACCCACACCGTCCTCACCCAGTATGCGCGATAAATAGGGCGCAGTAATCAAAGGCGTCAACAGAGAGACGATCTGTATGCTGACGTTATATATATAATTTTTTCTCAGGTTCCCTGATGGCATAACAGATTCCTCCGTCGGAAGGAAGCGGTCAGGCGTCCTTCCCTTCTTCGGTAACGAGCGGCTCCGGCCAGCCGTAGCGGCCCAACTCCATAAATACAGCGATCAAGAAAAGCGTCAAGAAATTATACGCAATATTGCTGGTAAACAACAATGCCAGATACATCAGACCGAAACCGGCCAACATACGACGATAGATGCCCCGTGCCCGCAGAATGGCGTTGACAAGGGGGATGAGATACATACACAGCAGATATAAACCGCCCTGCGCCAGCACTACGGCCATACCCATACTCAAACCGTTATTGTAACGATCTGCGTAAGAGAAGAAAGGAATCACCGATTCGTCGTTCCAGTAGCCTGTACCGAATATGGGGCTGGTGCGCCAGGTTTTAATACAGGCCACTACGTCGTCTATTCGCATAAACCCGGACACGGTCTGCATCTTATCCCACAGCATCACGGCCGCCACCGCGCCTACGCCCAGCAGCGCCACCGGCACCAACAGCCGTTTGACCTTACGCCAAAACTCAGAACGGGAAGGCATCAGAATATACCGCATAGCGAACACCGCCGCCACCAACACCACCGCTTTGGCAGAGAAAGTGGTGACCGTCGCCAGAACGTACAACGCACAGCGCCAGATACGGGGGTGCTGACGCAACAGCACCTCGGAAGCGGTGGCTATGACCAAAAATATGGCAAAACCGGGGGCTTCAGGGAAAATGGAACAGTTACGCACAAAGGTGTGCCCCATAAAGTTGATCTTCTGCGCTTCGTAGAACAGATGATAATAAGTGTGGCAGGTGCGCACCGTGCCGCCCCAGGAATAACTGGCCGTGCTCTCACCGGGCAAAATGTGGAAAATCGTGCCGAACAGGAAACAGAATAGAGAAATCGCCGTCAGCACCGTCACAATGTCCGACAATTTAAACAGCAGTTGGACACTGCCTTCTTGTCTTTCCACCAAGCCGATATACGCCACCAGCAACAGCATCGGCGCAAAATAATACAGCACAACACGGGTGAGGTTGTAACGGGTCGCCACTATGTAGATGGCCAAAAACACCGCCAACAGAATCAATCGCCGCCACTGCACGTAGCGCACCTTCTCAGAACGCATAAAAATCAGCAAGCACAATAGCGGAAGGCCCAAGCGAATGGACGTATTGCAGTTTGCCGAGGTGAACAGCGACCAAGTGGACGTGTAAAACAACACGAAGAACATCAGCACGTATTCCAACACGGTGACGATCTCCGCACGCAACGGGGTTCGTGCCCATCGCAGTGTCATAGTGACCCCTCCTCTCTTTATTTATCCCTTGCGCCCTTTCAGCGCAAACAGCAAGCGATTCTTCTGCCGCCGCAAAAACAGTTTCGCCGTATTCTTAAACGTCTGTTCGGTGTTTTTTACCTTCAAAGGGCACACCCGCAGACCGCGATGCAACACCCACACATTGAGCAGCCGCTCGGACAAAAAGCCGTAGATGCGTTGCTGATAGGGAGTGTAGCCGGTCATATCCACGTGCTGTTCTAACTCAAACAACACCGCAAACAGCCACGCGCAATACGCATCGAACTCCTCTCCGGAGGCAATCATCATATTGTACAGGTGCAGACGGTTGCCGCCCATGATCGTGTCGTAGGCAGGCAGTACAGAGGCGTCCACCTTCTCCACCGCTTGTCGCAAGGAAATCAGGTCCTTCTCGTAGCCGCTGTGAAGAGCAAACTCCTCATAGGCACTCTCCCGCAAATACTCGGGACGGGGCAACAACACGTCGTACCGACCCAGTAGATCGCGGATCTCTGCCTCAGTGAGACGATGCCCGTCCTTGTAGAAATACCGGCGGTAGTGCACCAGCCCTTTATACTCGTCCTGCGTGTTTTTCCAGATCCAATACACGCCGGTCAGTTCACAGAAATGGGAATTTTTCTCGGAAATATGGTCGCCGGTATTATCCGGTGTAAAAGGGAGCGCCACTTTTCCCTCGGCGCCTACTTGCAGGGGGATATATCCTACCTCCGCAGGGGGATCAAAGGCCTTGTGGGCCGCTATATACACAGACATTAGGCCATCTCCTCGTACTTCTCTTGCATAATGTGGGCCGCCACCTGCACGTCGTAACCGCAGTCGATGATCTCCTGCGTCGTGTTCCGACGAGGCAGCGTCGCGCTGTCCAGCACCTGCTGCGCCCAGCGATCAGGGCTGTCTGCCAGCGGCAGATACACTGCCAGATCCTCTAACGGCAACTCAGGCGTCACACCGGTGGAGGTCACCACCGGCAGACCGGTAGCCTGCGCCTCAATGCCCACCACAGGCAACCCCTCAAAGAAAGAGGGTAACAACAGCACGTCAAAGGCATTCATCAACGCCTCCACGTCTCGACGAATGCCCAGATACTGCACCTTGTCGCTCAGACCCAACTCTTCCACTCGTTGCAAAGTTTCCTCCAACAGATCTCCCTCACCCGCCATCAACAGACGAGCGTTAGGCTCTTTTTTTGCCAGCGCCGCAAACACCTCGATGAGATAGCGGTGATTTTTCTGTACCGCGAAGCGTCCAATATGCCCAACCACCAGCTTGTCCTCCACGCCCAATTCCCGACGGGCCTTCTCCCGCAATTCGGAATCGTAACGGAGCACACGGGTGTCCACCGCATTTTTCAGCACGGTGTATTTTTTCTTGCGGATAATGGGGGCGGGAAACTTCCAACGCGCCGCCAGATGAGAACAGGCGAAATAATCGGTGGGATGCACCTGCATCGGCAGCCAAGAAAGCATCCGCACCACCTTGTATTTAAGATTCACAAAGCCGCCGCAATGGGAGTGGACCGCCACCCGCTTGGCGCCGTGTTTACGGGCCAGCTTAGAACCGATCATCAAAGCATAGGTGCTGCCCGAATGAATGTGAACGACAGGATATGGATGCTCCTTTATAAACGCAGCAAAGCCCTCTCGAAAGTACCGATTGTTATCCACGCCAAAGGGGTGCTCAGCCGACCACATATGGCCGCCCATCGCCTCCACCTCCGCCTTGATGGCGGGCGTGCGGTTCTCGAAAGGGGTGAAAAAATCAAACTGTACCCGCTCACGGTCAATGTGGCGGTACATATTCATTAGATAACTGTCCTGTCCGCCGTTGGAAAACGGCTCGCCGAACACCTGTAAAATGCGAATGGGTTCCATGACCATTGCCTCCTGACTACGTTATACCATCTCCACCGGCGGACGGAACCGAAAGCCGGCGAAGAAAGACGAAAGGATGACCTTGATTTTCTGCCATTTGGCGGTGGAGCGCAACAGCACCTTCACCACGTGATAAGCCACACGGGTGATCAGATACACCCACCCCCGCAAACCCTCACGACGGTATACGTAAACCTCGTTGCGGTAAAGGTAGGCATACCGCCCCAACCGATCGGGAGAATCGGTGGCGATGTTTACCTTGTCGTTGCTCTTCATATCGTGGAGCACCCGACTGCCGTTAACCGCATAGCAGGGATACCGCAAAGAAAGGCGACGGGTATATTCCAGATCGTCCGACCAAATAAAGAATTCCTTAATAGGCAGACCCACTTCGCGCACCCGTTCGGCAGGGATAAAGGCGGATACAAAGGTTGCCATTATCACCGGCACCAAAGGAGAGGTGTAATCTTCGATCTTGTCTTTGATGCCGGTCTTTTGCACATTCATATTGCAAGGAGAACCGTCCTTCCAGTAAGCAATACTGGACAGGAAGCCGTAACGACCCTCCAATTGCTTGTCCGCTTCCAGCAAAGCCGCCAGCGCACCCTCGTCGGGGATGCAGTCGTCGTCCATGATCCACAGATAATCGTAACCGGCCTCGATCGCCAGCCGCATGCCGTAGTTGAATCCGCCGGCACCACCCAAATTGGCACCAGTGTTGTGATAGAGGACCCGCTGACCGTCTGTTAAAGGAGCCACCGCTTCGGCTGTGCCGTCGGTGCTGGCGTTGTCAATGATGAGCACATCCAGCTCGTCGCACTGTTGCCGTTGCAGCGCCTCGATGCTGCGTACCAAATATTCTTTTCGGTTAAAGGTTACCACGATGGCAGCGATTCGCTTGCTCATACCACACCTCATTCTTAGGCTCGATCTACTTTGTGTTAGGTTGTCCCTCGACGGTCAAAATATGCCGTCTTGCGCACAGGACGCACCTACCCATTCATAGACGCATCATACCACATAACCCATCGAATGTCAACATTTGCCTTATTATATATAAAAGGTCGCCTCACCGCTACAAACGATGAGGCGACTCCACACATTATTGTATGGCCTTCGACGCAAAGGCGTTGTTAACCACCTGATAATAATCGGCGGTCTTGGTCAACTCGCCTGCCTCGGTCATCACCGTCTGCAAACGATTGAAGCTTTCCTCGCTCATCAGAGGATCGGTGTTCCACGCGTCAATGGCCTGGTAACTCTCCACCGAGCGCACCAACAGATCGAAGTCGGTATCGGGGAAACTGTCCTTAACAATTTCCGCGATCTCTTGGGCAGAGTGCGTTGCCACCCACTGCTGTCCTTTATACACCGCGTTGGTGAATCGCTGGATCAGATCGCTGTTGTCCTCGATATAGCTCTTTTTGGCAAAATAGGCAGTGTAGGGAATATCCCCCGCCGCTTCTCCTACCGAGGCAACAATATACCCCTTGCCCTCCTGCTGTAACATAGATGCAGTAGGTTCAAAGGCGGTTACATAGTCCCCTGTGCCGCCGGTAAAGGCGGCGGTCATCATAGAAAACTGCACGCTGTTGTCCAGTGTGGTGTCTTTATAAGGGTCCACCCCGTTTTGCCGCAGGACGTATTCCAATGCCATATAGGGCACACCGCCCTTGCGTCCGGGCAACACGGTCTTCCCCTTCACCTTATCCCACGTGAAGTCGTCGTCCGGCTCCCGCGCCAACAGGAAGGAACCGTCCCGACGGGTGATCTGGGCAAACACCTGCGTGTAGTCCTCTTTGCCCTCGTTGTACACGTAAATAGACGCCTCCGGACCTGCAAATCCAATGTCGATATTCCCTGACAGCACCGCCGCCATCACCGCGTCGGCGCCCTGTCCGTTGGACAGCTCGATCTCGATGCCCTCTTCCTCAAAAAAGCCCAGCGCGATGGCCGCATACTGGGGTGCGTAAAAAATCGAGTGGGTCACCTCGCACACACGCACCCGATCCGTTTCCGATTGTTCACCGCATCCTACACAGGTGAGCAGCAAGCCTACTGCCAGAGCCACAGCCGCCGCCCGCCGAAACCACTGTTTCATCACATACACCCTTTCCGTCAACCGTGACCGAAGCGCCGCCCTACCAGCCGTTGCAGTAGCGTAACTCCCTCATAGAGGAGCGCCGCCATCACCGCCAGCAGGATGACGCTGGCCATCACCAGATCCATTTTAAATACTTGCCCGCCGTAGACGATCAGATATCCCAGTCCGGCGCGGGATACCAGAAATTCTCCGGCAATGACACCCACCAGAGACAGACCGATATTCACCTTCAAAGAGTCAAACAAGGTGGGAATATTGTAGGGAAAAATCACCTTACGAAACAACTGACCTTTGGTGGCACCGAAGGTGCGCGCCATCCGAATAGCCCCAAGGTCCGTGTCCCGAAATCCGCTGAGCATCTCCAACACCGTCACCACCAGTGAAATAGCCAAGGCCATAAACACGATGGCGCGGGTCCCCGCCCCAGCCAAGATGATGATGACGGGACCCAGAGCGATCTTTGGCAGGCTGTTGAGCACCACCAGATAAGGTTCACTAACCTTGGAAACAAACGGACTCCACCACAGCGCCACCGCCAGCAGCACCCCTGCCGCCGCCCCCAGCATGAATCCTGCCAAGGTCTCGGTAAGGGTGACCTGCGCGTGGTAGAGAAGATCGGTCTGCGCTAAGGACATATAAGTGCGCACAATACGGGAAGGGCGACTGAAAATGAAACTGTCAATCCACGACCATTCTGCCGCCACCTCCCACAGAAGCAACAAAAACGTCAACAGACCCCATCGAAACAGCCGAATGGTCAAGGTCTGTCGTTTGGTCTGTCGCAGGTAAACAGCCCGCTCAGGGGAGAGAGCCTGCATCACCTTGTGTTTCATTCATCCCCAATTCCTTCCATACGTAGTTGAAATAGGAGGCGAACTCAGGGCAACTGCGACACCGCAACGGACTACGCTCTGCCAGTTCAAAGCGGATGGATAGATCCTCTTGCACCACCGCAGGACGAGCGGACAAAATCAGCACGTGATCCCCCATGCAGATGCCCTCGGGGATATCGTGGGTCACCATCAACGCCGTCACCTGCTCCTGACGGATGATACGGTAGACGTCTTCGGTGACCTCCAAGCGCGTCTGATAGTCCAGCGCAGAAAAGGCTTCGTCCAACAGAAGAATATCCGGCTCCACCGCCAAAGTGCGGATGAGCGCCACCCGTTGCCGCATACCCCCGGACAACTGTGAGGGACGGCTGTCGGCGAAAGCGGCCAATCCATACGTTTCCAAGAGCCGTTCTGCACGCTCCTTGGTCTGCGGGGTGAGCCGATGACGAATCTCCAACCCAAACCACACATTCTGCCGCACGGTGCGCCATTCCAGCAAATTATCTTGTTGGAGCATATAGCCGATGTGGGGACTGGGACCGGACACCCGTTCCCCCGCCACCGTTACCTGCCCCGATGTAGGTGCAAGTGTACCGGCAATAATAGATAGCAGGGTAGATTTTCCGCAGCCGCTGGGGCCTACTATGCTGTAAAAATCGCCTTTCTTCATAGAAAACGAGATATCCTGTAAAGCCACTGTTTCCCCCTGAGGAGTCTGATAGGCTTTGCGTACGTTCTCCACACTTAACACCGTCATGCTTTGTACTCCTTTCTGCCCTCGGTCGCACTCCTTCTAACAGTATATGCGCCTTGTGCAGACCGGTGCCCACGGATTTCCATACATTTCGTACAAGAATTGCAGGAATGCAGTTCCAAATTTTAGCAATTGCCCTTGACAAATCCTTATCAAGTGGTGTAAGATAGTATGCGGTGGTATTTGTTTATTTTGCGTGTGTAGGATAGACAATCTACCGTCCGACCACCGGTCGGCATGACATTTTGTACCGCTTTTCGGCGGTAGAGATTGTTAATCGTTTCATGGCGGCCCCACAGGGGCTACGTGCTTTTTTTGATACGGCTATGCGTCCGCCCGTCCATACGGACGCTTCTATGTGCTTTGAAAATTGAAAAAAGTCCCCTGAGGGATCGCCTTTGTACAGCAAAAATGAGAAAACGGAGGTGTATCCCATGTTAACGAAAACCGTTACCTTGCTGGTGGCGTTGGGCATCGGAGTGGGCGCGTTGATCATAGGCGCATTGGTCGCCGCACTGATCGCGTACCGCGCCGGTATCAACCATCGCAAGAAGGTGGCCGAAGCCGCGATCGGTTCTGCCGAAGCGGAAGCGGAGCGCATCCTCAAGGATGCCCGCGAGAAGGCCGAATCCAGCAAGAAAGAGGCTCTTGTTAAGGCAAAGGACGAGATCTACCGTCTGCGCAATGAATCGGACAAGGAGATCAAGGAACGCCGCGCCGACGTGCAGCGGCAGGAGAACCGTCTGCACCAGAAAGAAGAGGCTCTGGACCGCAAAATCGAGAACTACGAGAAAAAAGAAGAAAAACTGGCTGACCGCATCAAAGAGGTAGAGTCCCGTATGGCGGATGCCGAAGCCCTCAAAAAGAGTCAGTACGAGCTGTTGGAGCGTCTGTCCGGCTTTACGCAGGAGCAGGCCAAGGAGTACTTGCTCAACAACCTCAGCCAGGAGTTGCAGCACGAAAAGGCTGTCAAGATGGCGGAGTTCGAGGCTCAGCTCAAGGCGGATGCCGACCAGCGTGCCCGCGATATGATTTCCCACGCCATCCAGCGCGTGGCCGCCGATCAGGTGGCGGAGACCACCGTCTCTGTGGTGCCGCTGCCCAACGATGAGATGAAGGGCCGCATCATCGGTCGCGAAGGCCGCAACATCCGCGCCATCGAGACCCTGACCGGCATCGACCTGATTATCGACGATACTCCCGAGGCCATCACCCTCTCCGGCTTTGATCCGGTGCGGCGCGAGATCGCCCGCATCGCTATGGAGCGCCTGATCGCCGACGGCCGTATCCACCCCGCCCGCATCGAGGAAATGGTCAACAAGGCCCGCCGCGACGTGGAACAGACCATCAAGGCAGAGGGCGAACGCGCCATTCTGGAGACCGGTCTGCGGGGCATCAATCCCGAAATCGTCAAGTTGCTGGGTCGTCTGCACTATCGTACCAGCTACGGTCAGAACGTATTGCAGCACTCGATGGAAGTGGCCTTCCTCTCCGGCATTATGGCCAGCGAATTGGGCATTGACCCTGAGATCGCCCGCCGCGCCGGTCTGCTCCACGACATCGGTAAGTCGGTGGACCATCAGGTGGAGGGCTCCCACATCGAGATCGGTGTGGACATCGCCCGCAAGTACAAGGAGAGCGAGGCTGTGGTGCACGCCATTCAGGCTCACCACGGTGACGTAGAGGCTCAGACGGTGGTTGCCTGCTTGGTGCAGGCCGCCGATGCCATCTCCGCCGCTCGTCCCGGTGCCCGCCGCGAGAATCTGGAGAACTACATCAAGCGGTTGGAGAAGCTGGAAGAGCTGGCCAACAGCTTTGACGGCGTAGAGAACTCCTTCGCCATTCAGGCGGGTCGCGAGGTGCGCATCATTGTCCGTCCCGACAAGGTGAACGACGACCAGATGATCATTCTCGCCCGTGAAATTGCCAAGAAGATCGAGACCAATATGGACTATCCCGGTCAGATCAAGGTCAACCTCATCCGCGAGAACCGCGCCGTGGACTACGCGAAATAAAAGGCATAAGAAAAGCCGACCAACGCATCGTTGGTCGGCTTTTTGTCTTGTTTTTACACCCGATTGATGGGGGCCCCCGCCAGCCAGCGGCGGATATTCTCCGCCACCACGCCCATCAGGCGACGGCGGGTCTCCACCCCCGCCCAGGCAATATGGGGGGTGATGATGCAATGGGGCGCACCGTACAGAGGACATTCGGGGGTCATAGGCTCCACCTGTAACACGTCCACACCGGCGCCCAGCAGGTAGCCGCTGTCCAGCGCATCCCGCAGCGCCTGCTCATCCACCAGACCGCCCCGGGAGGTGTTAATGAAGATGGCGCCCTCTTTCATTTTGGCAAAGGCGGCGGCGTTCATCATCCCCTCGCTGTCGGCATTGAGGGGGCAGTGCATACTCACCACATCCGCCCGTTTCAGCAGTTCCTCAAAGGGCACCTGCTCCACGTCTGTGTCGGGAATGGGACGGCGTCCGTGGACCAACACCTTCATTCCGAAGGCGCGGGCCATATCCCCCACCCGACGACCAATGGCGCCGTAGCCTACGATGCCGATGGTCTTTCCGCATAATTCGGTGAGTGGGATGGGAAAATAGGCAAAGGTGCGGCTGCGGATCCAATCCCCCTCCGCCACCGTCTCGTTATATTCGTGCACCCGATCGGTGATGGCTAACAAAAGGGCAAAGGTGTGCTGGGCCACCGCTTCGGTGGAGTAACCAGGCACGTTGCACACGGTAACTCCGTGGTTGGCGGCATAGGCCACGTCGATATTATTAAATCCCGTGGCGAACAGACCTACGTATTTCAGCCGCGGACAGGCCGCCATCGTCTCGGCGGTGATGCGAGTCTTATTGCAGATCACCGCATCCGCCTCTTGCAGGCGGGGAATCAGCTCCTCCGGTGCGGTCAGGTCGTACACCGTCACCTCGCCGAATTCTTTGAGAAACTCCAGATCGATGCCGTTACCCACCACTGTGGCGGCATCCGCAACTACGATATGCATCATTCCCGATCTCCTTCCAATATATAATATGGCTGACCAAAGGCACCCTCATATTCCAACACCCAAACCAAGTCGTCGCCCCGATATTCTACGTGCCCCACGTGATTCCGATTAAGCTTGATCTTTTCGCCGTCCTTGTCCAAAAACAAAATAGTGGTATCCGCGTGGCGTCCGTACCGCTCCTGCCAGTTCCCTTCCACCACACACAGATGGCGGACAGGGGTGGAAGCATCCCACGCCACGTTGAGATGTATCAGCGTCACCTCACACTGACCGAACATAATCACGCCCACACAAAGCATCGTCAGAAAAGAGACCGCCGTCTTGCCGCGGGCATAGGGTGCGTGTCGTTGCAGCCAATAATCACCCAACATAAGCAAAGCGACGATCAGCAAGGATACCGTCAACGAAACCCGCCAAAAATGCAGACCGTCGGGTTGCTGCACAAAGGCGTATCGCCCCGTGGACATCCATAGACCGAAGCACAGTCCGCCACCGGTCACCGCCAGCAAACCCTCCAATATGTAGCGGCGATGAAACAGATGAATCAGCAGGCAGGTCAGCAACAGCACAAAAGCCGTGCCGATCTGAAAGGGGGTGCGCTGGGCAAAGGGAAGCCTCTCCGACAGCAACAAAACAACGCCGGACAGAAGAAGCCCGATCGTTACGATCAACCCGTACCGCCATTGCTCCGTCGAGTGCGAAATAGTTTGCTTTTTCACAGACTTCCCCTCCTTTTCGTTCTATTTTACCACATTTTCCTCTTCGATGCAATTCCCTCTTTTCATGGCAGCAATTTTGTGGTATGCTGAAATTATGGATAATACCCACCGGGCATACATACACTGCACAGAAAGGGGAAATCACAATGAAACTGCATTTTTTAGGCGCCGCCCACGAGGTAACCGGCTCCTGTACTCTGCTGACCACCGCCCACCACCGCATCCTCATCGACTGCGGCATGGAACAGGGAGCCGATATGTACGAAAACCCCGATCTGCCCCTGTTGGCGGCAGACATCGACGCAGTACTACTCACCCACGCTCACATCGACCACTCGGGGCGTATCCCCATGCTGGTGGCGCAGGGCTTCAGCGGCCCCATCTACACCACCGCTGCCACCGCGTCCCTTTGCAAAATTATGCTGATGGACTCCGCCCACATTCAGGAGTTTGAAGCCGAATGGCGCAACCGCAAAGCCCAGCGCAAGGGCACAGACCCTTATGTGCCCCTTTATACCTCCGAGGACGTGAGTCGCACCCTGCCCCTCATTCGTCCCTGCGACTACAACACTGCCTATCAACTGTTCGACGACGTGGCGGTGCGTTTCACCGATGCGGGACACCTGCTGGGATCCGCTTCTATTTCGGTCACGGTCACCGAAGAAGAGACGAGCGAAACGGTGCTCTTCTCCGGCGATCTGGGTAACGTATCCCGTCCCCTTATCCGAGATCCTCAGACACCGCCCCCCGCCGACTGGGTAGTGATTGAATCCACCTACGGCGACCGTCTCCACGGTGAGCGCCCCGACTACGTAGGGCAGCTCACCCGCATCCTGCAAGAGACTTTGGATCGAGGCGGTAATCTGGTGGTTCCCTGCTTTGCGGTGGGACGCACCCAAGAGATGCTGTATCTGCTGCGGCATATCAAAAACGAAGGTCTGATCCACGGCCACGACGGATTCCCCGTGTGGGTGGACAGCCCCCTGGCAGTGGAGGCCACCAACATTTACGCCGCGGGACTGACCGACTACTACGACGAAGAGACACTGGCACTGCTGGCAGAGGGGGAGAACCCCATCCGTCTGCCCGATCTACATTTGTCCATCACCAGCGACGACTCCCGCGCCATCAACTTTGACAAGACACCCAAGGTGATTCTGTCCGCCTCCGGTATGTGCGAAGCAGGCCGTATCCGCCATCATCTCAAGCACAACTTGTGGCGTCCCGAAAGCACCGTGCTGTTCGTGGGTTACCAGTCTGAGGGCACCATCGGCCGTAAGATTATCGACGGCGCCCCCACCGTTAAGCTGTTCGGCGAGGAGATTCAGGTGCGCGCCCACGTGGAGAATCTCAACGGCATCAGCGGTCACGCGGATCGGGATCGGATGCTCCAATGGCTGGGGGATCTGGAAGAAAAGCCCCGTCGGGTATTCGTCAACCACGGCAGCGATACGGTATGCGACACCTTTGCCACCACCATCAAAGACACCCTTGGGCTGGAGGCGATCGCCCCTTACAACAATGCAGTCTACGACCTGACAAGCGGCGGTTGCCTGCAAGAGGGCAACACCGCCCGTATAGCAAGTAAGAAACCTCGCACCCACGGAGAGAATCCCGTATTCCAGCGTCTGTTAGAGGCCGGTCGCCACCTGATGGCGGTTATCGAACGAAATCGGGGCGGTGCCAACAAGGATCTGGCCCGTTTCGCCTCTCAGATCCAGTCTCTGGCCGACAAATGGGATCGCGGATAAAGAAAGGAGCTATCCTATGATTCGTACCATTACCGCTATTAACAAAGCGTTAACGGAGGATGCCGCTGCCGTTGTGCGGCAAGCGGAGACCGACTATCACCGCCAGTTGTCCGAGATTGCCGACTATATCGCCGCTCATCGGGACACCTGCCCCGTGGTGTTGTTATCCGGCCCCTCGGGATCAGGAAAGACCACCTCTGCACTGATTCTGGAGGACAAACTGGATCGACGGGGATTGGAGACCCACACCCTGTCCATGGACAACTATTTCCGCACCCTTACCCCTGAACAGCATGCCCTACTGGCCGAGGATAAGCTGGATCTGGAATCTCCCGAGCGGGTGGAGGAGCCCTTGCTCACCGCCCAGCTTAAAGCCATCATCGCCTGTGAGCCGGTGGAGCTGCCCGTGTTCAACTTCCGCACCCACACCCGCGAAAACTCCGGCAAGATCCTGCACCGCAAACCGGGGGAAGTGGTGATTCTGGAAGGCATCCACGCCCTCAACCCCGCGGTGGTCACCCTGCCCGAGGAACAGACTGTCCGTCTGTATGTAAGTGTGCGCACCCGCGTGGAAGGCCCTGACGGCACCGTGCTGCACCCCAAATACATCCGTCTGTTGCGGCGGATGCAGCGGGATGTACAGCATCGGGGGCGGCAGGTCACCGACACACTGGCTATGTTCCACAGTGTAAATCGGGGCGAGGACAATTTCATTATGCCCTACAAGCACCGTTCCACCTTTGACGTGGACACTTTCTTCACCTATGAACTCAATGTGTACCGTAAGTATCTGCTGGATGATTTGCAGATGCTGGCGGACCGCCCCGAGATCGCAGAGGTACTGCCCGTATTGAGTGCCGCCGACCCCTTGGATGCCGCCGCAGTACCCGAGACCGCCCTCATTCGGGAGTTCATCGGAGACAGCGTGTATCACAAATAAACGTGAAAGAGCCGAGGCAACCGCCTCGGCTCTTTTTTATTCCTTGATGATGAACACAGGGATGGGGACGTCCCCCGTACGATTGGTAAAATCACCCCGTATAACGGTATAGCGGCGATGATCCACCGTAGGCAAAAAGTCCAGCAAAGCATCCCGCTCTGCGGTACCGTTTTCCCGTCCGTAATAGAGACACAAGGTCATCACGCCCCCTGCTTTGAGCAGGCGCAGACCCGCCTTCACCGCCGCCACACTGGTGTCTGCGTGGGAGAAGGTGGAGTGGTCTCCCCCGGGGAGCCACCCGAAATTAAACATAATGCCGTCCACCGACTCCTCGTCCGCATACTGCCCTATCCGGCTGTGGCAATCCTGCACCACCTGCGCTCGGTGAGCGTAGCCCTCGGCAGTCAGCAGGGTGCGGGTCTGCTCCACGGCGTCCGACTGAATGTCCATAGCCAACACCCGACCGCTTTCCCCCACCAAGCCGCACAGGAACAGAGTATCCCGCCCTTTACCCGCCGTGGCGTCGATACAAAAAGCCCCCTCGGAGATATGCGCCGCCATAAACTGATGGGACAGACCCAAGGCATTCAGCGGGTACTCACGCTTCATTGGTGGTCTCCTCAGTATCCGTGCCGGTGAGCTGCGGGATGTGATCCCGCACGTAGGCAGCACACAGGGCCAAGGGGCATTCCCGCTCCACCGCGCGGTGGAAGATCTGCTCCATCTCATCGGTAACGGCTTTGTCCTTATGCGCCTGATGTAAGGTGGTCAACGCCCCCGCTGTTTCGGCGGCGCCGATGACGGGGAGCGCTTCTTCCGCCGCCTCCAACACCTCGCGGGTGGCAGTATGCATCAAGGAGGAGAAGGAACCGTTTGCCATCTCCTTACACACTGCCCACACGCTGTATATCACCGTAAAGGGCTGGGGAAGTCCCGCCAGCGTCACCACTGGATCGGGGCGACGGGTTGCGGTAGTCTTGGCCAGCACGTGGCTCACCACCGCCTCTACCAACTCTTCCTCTTCCGTTTCTTTCAACAATACGGGAGTCAATTCGGCGTATTTTTTCATCAAACGGGCAGAGCGGCTCTCGTCTCCCCGCCGCTTACCCAATTGACGGATAGCGATGAAACAGAGTAGCAACGCCACCAATACAGCAATTTCTTTCCAAGGCATATTCTTATTCCTCCTTTGCCGTCAACCGACGGTAGATTTCTCCTTTTTTCAGTCCGCAGACAGAGGCGGCGGTCTTGGCCGCCTCCGAGGCAGACATGCCTTCGCTCATATACTCCCGCGCCAAGGCCACTGCTTCGTCGGGATCTGCCGCCTCTTTCACCGCAGGGGCAGCGCCCTCTACGATAACCACGAACTCACCGCGAGGATTCTCCTGCTCATACCGCATCACTGCCTCACTGAGGGTGGTGCGGATGACTTCTTCGTGAATCTTGGTAATCTCCCGCACCAATGCGATGGAGCGGTCACCCAACACTTCCAAAAGATCGGCAAGGGTATAGGGAAGCTTGTGGGGCGCTTCATAAAATACCATGGTGCGGGTTTCCCCCCGCAGGCTGTCCAGATGAGCACGGCGGGAGCGTTTGTTCACGCTGAGGAAGCCCTCAAAGGTAAACCGTCCCGTAGGCAGACCCGCCAACGCCAGCGCTGCCGTCACCGCCGTGGGACCGGGCACCACCCCTACGGGGATACCCTTTTGATGGCACAGCGCCACCAGATCCTCACCCGGATCCGAGATAGCGGGCATACCCGCATCGCTGACCAGCACTCCATTCTCTCCTGCCAGCAAACGCGCGCATAGCTGTTCGCCTCGTTCTCTCTTGTTATGCTCGTGATAGCTGACCAGCGGCTTCTGAATGCCGAAATGGTTGAGTAGTTTCAGCGTCACCCGCGTATCCTCGGCAGCGATAAAATCACACGCTTCCAGCGCCGCCACTGCACGGGGTGAAAAATCCGATAGGTTGCCGATGGGCGTTCCCACCAAAGTCAGCCGTCCCATATCCGTTTGCGACACCATGTTCACCTGCTTTCCGTTTGTATCTCGCGATAAATCTCCCGCATCGCGGACGAGGGTTCCCCTTCGTCAGTATACAGCACCAAAGGGGGCAACCAGTTAAGTCCCGGGCGCCCGTCCAGCCGTGCCTCTAACAAAAACAGCCACGGTGCCGTATCCTCCCGTTTCTGCACGGGTTGTAGTCGCTTGGGTTCTAAGCGATGGGCGGTGAGTGCGGTCAGCACCGCCGTCAGCCGCTCGGGACGATGACAGAGGAAGAACCGCCCTCCGCTGCACAAAAGCCACTGGGCCGCAGCACACACGCTGTCCAAGGTATCCGCTTGCTCGTGACGCGCCAGCGTTGTGGCGGCATCTTCGTTCACCGCGCCGCTGTTCGGCGGGAAATAAGGCGGATTGCACACCACCCGACGAAAAGAGCCTGCCGCCGCAATCCCTTTCGGGTCACGCCAGTCCCCCACCGCGAAGGTGGGACGGGGCGCTCCCACAAAGCGCCGTGCTCCCGACTGCGCCAGTTCTATGGCCTCGGAGGAAATGTCCACTCCGTGCACCAACTGCGGTCCGCCGCCCGCAGCTAATCGCAGCGCGATTGCGCCACAACCGGTACCCAATTCGCACACCCGCTCTCCGTGGCAGGGCATAGCAAAATGAGAGAGCAGGATAGCGTCGGTTCCGAAGCGGTGACGCTCGTTTACCGCCGCTACCGTATCCCCGTATACGGGTATATATTCCACGGCTCTCCCTCCTTTTTGTCGCAGAAAATTCAAGGTTTATTACCCAATCAAAGAAAAAGCCGGACGCAATGCGCCCGGCTTTGCGGCTGACATTATTCCGCGTTAGCAGCGCCCACCGGGCAAGCATCGGCACAAGCGCCGCAGTCGATGCAGGTAGCCGCATCGATCACGTACTTGCCGTCACCCTCAGAGATAGCCTCAACGGGGCAGCCCTCGGCGCAAGCGCCGCAAGCGATGCAAGAATCATTGATAACGTATGCCATGGATTTACACCTCCTGTCGCTTTATGTTTTCTATCATAGCACAATATTTAAAAATTGCAACTGTTTTTTCTTGACAACCGCTCTTTATCCCTGCCGTTTATTGCGAGGTCGGTGACGGCGGGGACGATGATCCGCCTTGGGAGCGGCTTTATCCACGGGGCGCTCCGCAGGTTTGTCGTTGGAGCGGGGGGCGGGTTTCTCCGCCTTTTCCACCTTAACAGGAGTCTCTTCCGCTACTACCTCATCGGCAGGGGCGGGAGCTTGCTCGCCGCTCGATTTACCGTTACGGATAACCGCCGACACCTGATCACGGGTCATATCCACCGCCGGAGAATCCGGCGCCTTATCCAGTCGCACCTTTACCTTGCCGGTGAGGATGTTGCTGTCGGTGACCACACCGCGGCCTTCAGGTGTCATTACCACAGCACCCACCTTAGGACTGAGCTTGATAAGCTCCTCATAAGCTTCCTGCTCGTATTTCAGACAACACATCAGGCGACCGCAGGAGCCGGAGATCTTGGTGGGATTGAGGGACAAGCCCTGTTCCTTAGCCATTTTGATGCTCACCGGCTGGAAATCCCGCAAAAAACGGGCACAGCAGAAAGGCTGACCGCAGATGCCGATGCCACCCAGCTTCTTTGCCTCGTCTCGGACACCAATCTGGTGCAGTTCGATGCGGGTGCGCAGGGCGGAGGCCAGATCCTTCACCAGATCGCGGAAATCCACCCGTCCGTCGGCGGTAAAATTAAAGGTAATCTTGGAATTATCAAAGGCGTATTCCGCGTCCACCAGCTTCATATCCAATTGATGGGCGGCGATCCGCTCCTGACAGATGCGCATGGCCTCACGGGCGCGACGGGCATTGTCCTCGGCGCGGCGGCGATCCTCCTCGTTGGCACGGCGCAAAATGGGCTTGAGATCCTCCCGTGGCTCCTTGCACTGACGATTGGCACGAGCCACCTCGCCGCATTCGATACCGCGGGCGGTCTCCACCACCACCAGTTCCCCCGGCAACAGGGTCATCTCGCCCGGGTCAAAATCATAGATCTTTCCGTTTGTACTGAAACGGACTCCTACGGTCATAGCCATATCAAATAATCCTTTCTGTATCAGTAGCCGGCGGCCTGCCGTAAGCAGGCACACAGACGAGTCAATAACAATGTGTTGTTCATGTTCCGTGTCAGATCATCCTCTAACGCTTCCACCTGCTTTGACAGAGCGATGAGCCGCGGGGCGGTCAGCCGTGACGAAAGCAATTTGGCCGCCTCGGGTGCGGTAGACAAGGTGGTGGCGGCACCGTATTTGAGCACCAGCGCATCTCGAAACACCAAGGATAGACCCGCCAACACGCCCACGATGAGAGGTTTATCTTTTTCCAATGCACCGATGAGCTGCAACAGTTCCACCTCGGTAGGAGCTACTACCGCCTGCGCCATGCGAGGCACCAGATCCAACACCTGACGGAAAGTGCCTTCACCCACACCGGCGATGACCTGCCCGATGCTGCCACCGAACAGGCTGTGCGCCTGCTGCAACTCGTCCTCGGCAACGTGGGGCAGTTCCCGCCGCAAAATCGGCGCCGCCTCCTCCCACGTAACGGGGGCGAGAGACAAACACAGACAGCGGGAACGGATAGTCTCCAACAGGGATGTGCGTTTGTCGCAGGTAAGAATAAACAGTACGTGAGCCGGCGGCTCCTCCAATATTTTCAGCAGAGCATTTTGCGCTTCATGGCGCATTCCCTGCGCCTCGGCGAGGATCATCACACGATAAGCGGACTCGTTAGGCATCAGGAACGCCTCTTCCCGCAAACGGCGGATGGCATCCACCGTCAAGGGAACACTGTCTCCGCCCCATTCAGTTACGTCGGGATGAGCACTCTTAACACAAGCTGCACAATTACCGCAGGGGCGCTCGGCGTGGTGCTCACACCGACACAGGGCACTGCGGGCGATCCGTCGCGCCAAAGTGCGCCGTCCACTGCCCTCGGCACCCTCCAATAAAAGGGCGTGAGGATACCGACCGCCGTCGATCTCCGCCGCCAACAGCCTTTTGATCGACTCGTTGCCGACAAATCCGTCAAATCGCATCGTTCCGCCCCCTTTCTACCCACATACATCATTCATTATACACGAATGTGGCAACGGTGACAAGTTTTTTTTGATGGAAGAAGCGGTTTCTTCTTCCACAGTAAAAAAATATGCAAAAAAATTACTTTACGCCTTGTTTCTTACAGCAAAATGTGCTATGCTAACAGTGTATTTTTGCATTGGGGTGAGCAAGGATGAAAATCGGTTTCGACAATGGGTTGTATATGGAGAAGCAGAAGGAACATATTCTGGAGCGCATCTCCCAATTCGACGGAAAACTATATCTGGAGTTCGGCGGCAAGTTGTTTGACGACTATCATGCTGCCCGTGTACTCCCCGGCTTTGAGCCGGACGCCAAGATTCGCTTGCTGCGCTCCATGGGCGATCAGGCTGAGTTGGTCTTCTGCATCAGCGCCGATAATATCGAGAAAAACAAGATCCGCGCCGATTTGGGTCTGAGCTACGATCAAGATCTGTTGCGTCAGATCGATATGGTACAGGGAATGGGCATCGCAGTCAATAGCGTGGTCATTACCCGCTACACCGGTCAGACCGCCGCCGACCAATTCAAGTGCAAACTGGATGCGCTGGGCATCCGCAACTACATCCACCGCCCCATTAAGGGCTATCCCGCGGACGTGGACTATATCGTCAGTGAGCAGGGCTACGGCGCCAACCCCTATATCGAGACCACCAAGCCCCTGGTGGTGGTGACCGCCCCCGGCCCCGGTAGCGGCAAGCTGGCCACCTGCCTGTCACAGGTATATCACGAATACCAACGGGGGATCGTTGCCGGTTACGGCAAATATGAGACATTCCCCATCTGGAACCTGTCTCTCAAACACCCCGTCAACCTGGCCTACGAGGCGGCGACCGCCGACCTGCAGGACGTGAATATGATCGACCCCTTTCATCTGGACGCTTACGGCATCACCACCGTGAACTACAATCGGGACGTGGAAGCGTTTCCCTTGGTACGCACCATTCTGTCCCGCATCACCGGCAACGATAAGTTCTATTGCAGCCCCACCGATATGGGCGTGAATATGGCCGGCTATGCCATTGTGGACGATGAGGCCTGCCGTCAGGCCAGTTATCAGGAGATCATCCGCCGCTACTACAAGGGACTCACCGATCTGCGCGTGGGACGTGAGAGTCAGGAGACGGTGAACAAGCTTACCAAAATCATGCAACAATTGGGTCTCAAACAGACCGATCGTGCCGTGGTCCAACCGGCGCTGGACAAGAGTCGCCGCAGCGGTGCCCCCGCCGTGGCTATCGAGTTGCCGGACGGCCGTATCATTACGGGTAAATCCTCTTCCCTGCTGAGTGCCTGCTCCGGTGCGGTGCTCAACGCCATTAAGGTGCTGGCGGACATCCCCAAATCTACCCTGCTGATGAGCCCCGCGGTATTGGAGCCGGTCATCGACCTAAAGGTCAACCTGCTGAGCAGCCGTTCCAGTGCCCTTAAACTGGATGACGCCCTCACCGCCCTGTATATCTGTGCCGCCACCGATCCGGTGGCCGCCAGTGCTGTGGCACAATTGCCCAAACTGTGCGGCTGCGAGATCCACTCTACCCAAATTCTGCACTCCGGCGACGAGTCCATCCTGCGCAAGATGCGGATGCACCTCACCTGTGAGCCGGAATTCCCGAAGCAGAGCGTATTATATCAGTAATGGAGGGAAATGCAATGGAACTGAACGGTAAAAAGATTCTGTTTCTCGGTGACAGCATCACCGAGGGGGCCTGCCTGACCGACTGGAACAACGTCTATTGGATGCGTGTGGGACGTGACACCGGTGCCATCGTGCGCGGCTACGGCATCGGTGGTACCCGCATTGCACCCCGCATCGCACCCGAGCGGGATGGACAAGAACGATTCAGTCAATATTTCGGCTCCCGTGTGGCAGAGATGGATCCCGACGCGGACATCATCGTGGTGTTCGGCGGCACCAACGACTTTGGGCATGGCGATGCTCCGCTGGGCACCATGGACGATCGAGATAACAACTCCTTCTACGGTGCTCTGCACTGCCTGTATCGGAGCCTATGGGAGAAATATCCCACCGCCACTATCGTCGTGATGACCCCCCTCCATCGAGTGGGCGAACACGACACCATCAATGAGCACGGTCATCCCGTTATGGCCTCCTTCAAGCGCATTGCCGAGACCATCAAGGAAGTTGCGGCCTACTACTCCTTCCCCGTGTTAGACCTGTACGCGCTCAGCAATCTGAGCCCCGAATTGCCCGCCGTCAAGGAGGCCTTTATGCCGGACGGTCTGCATCCCAACGATGCTGGCCACGAGCGCATTGCCTCTCGTCTAGTCGGGTTCTTGAAAAATCTGTAACAAGATCTTTTTTTAATAAATATCCCCCCGCATAGCGGGGGGTATTTCATTTTCGGGCATAGCCCTAATACTACTGGCTGCGTACAAGTGCGCTTTTTATTGGCCTGTCAGCCACGCATTGATTACTAGCAACCCATAAATGGGTTGCACAACCT
>JAZNJO010000032.1:0-24415 GCA_045578085.1 Acutalibacteraceae bacterium
CGGCTGGACGAGCTGTACGGTGCCACGGTGCAGGGACACCTCTACCGTCTGGGGGATCGGCAACTGCTGTCCTTCTCCATCAGCTACCTCAACCGCCGCTACACCCCCGATCACACCGACTTGACCGCCGACTGCACCCGTCTGCTGCTGGATATGCTGTTCTGCCCCGTGTTGGAGGACGGCGCCTTCCCCGCAGATGCCTTTGCTCAGGAGCAGCGGTGTCTGCTGGAACGGTTGCAGGGCGAAATGAACGACAAGCGGATGTACGCCCGTCAGCGGTGCGAGGAGGTGCTGTGCCCCGACCATCCGTTCAGTCTGAATCCTGCGGGTACCGAGGAAACGGTGGCGGCACTGACCCCCATCACCGCGGCCGCTGCTCGTGAACGACTGCTGTCCGAGGCGCAGATCCACTGGCTGTACCAGGGTGCTGAGACTCCCGCTCCCTTGATCGAGGCGCTGGAGGAGCGGTTTGCCACCTTACCCTATCGCCGTCCCGCGGTGATGCGCACCGACACCACCTTCACTCTCAAAGAGAGCGCTCTCACAGAGCATATGCCCCTGCGACAGGCCAAACTGGTGCTGGGCTTCCGCATTGCGGTCACCACCCCCGACGGTCCCGTGCAGGCCGCCCAACTGATGAACACCCTGTGGGGCGGTTGCGCCACCTCTCTGTGCTTCACCCACGTGCGGGAGGAACAGAGTCTGTGCTATTATTGCGCTTCCTCCTACGACAAGTTCCAGGGGGTGCTGTTGGTGGACAGCGGTGTCCAGCCGGAGAATGCGGAGCGTACCAAAGAGGAAATCCTCAAACAATTGGAGGCGATCCGCCGCAGCGACTTCTCTGACGACGAACTGGAGGCCGCCCGCCGCAGCCTGATTCAGCGCTACGTGTCCGCAGCAGATCATCCCGACGCCTTGGAGAACTTCTATATCGGGCAGACCGTGTACGATACCTATCTGACCCCCGAGGAAATGGGCAACCGTCTGTTGTCCGTCACCCGCGAGGACGTATGCCGCGCCGCGGAGCTGACCCATTTCGATACCACCTATCTGCTGATGCCTGAGGATGAGGAGGTGACCGCATGAATGCCGTAAAACATCCCCTGCTGGGAGACAATCTCTACACCTGCACCCACGCCAGTGGTCTGCCCATCGTGGTGTGGCCCCAACCCGAGGCATCCTCGGTGTATGCGGTGTTTGCCACCCGCTACGGCTCGGTGCACAATACCCTGCCCACCCCCGCCGGCGGCACCGAAGAGGTGCCCGAGGGCATCGCCCACTATCTGGAACACAAACTGTTCGAGGGCGAGGACGGAGATGCCTTCACCCGTTTTGCCAAGACGGGCGCTTCCGCCAACGCCTATACCACTTTTGACCGCACCGCCTATCTGTTCCACGCCACCGAAAACGTGATGCCCAGTCTGGAGATTCTGCTGGATTTCGTCCAACACCCCTACTTCACCGAGGAAACGGTGCAGAAGGAGCAGGGTATCATCGGACAGGAGATCCGCATGGGTGAGGACCAGCCGGGTCGTCGAGTATTCTTTAACCTGCTCAAAGGATTGTTTGTAGAACATCCCGTCCGGGTGGACATTGCGGGAACGGTGGAATCCATCGCCCGCATCACCCCCGACCTGCTGTATCGTTGCTACAACCAATACTATAACCTGCACAATATGGTGCTGGTGGTGGCGGGCAACATCACCCCCGAAGAGGTAGAGGATGCGGCTGACCGCCTGCTTAAACCCGCCGAAGCGCTCCTTCCCGCGCCCCTGACCTGTCAGGAGCCGCCCTGTGTGAAGGAAGCTTTGGTAGAGGATAAGATGCCGGTGGCATCTCCTCTGTTTTACATCGGCTTCAAGGAGCCGCAGGTGCACACCACCGCCGCCTCCACCGCCGGCGCGCGGGTACTGGTGGAACTCATCACCGGCAAGACCAGTCCCCTCTACACCCGTCTGATGGAGGAGGGGCTTATCAACGACCAGTTTGAAGCGGAGTATTTCTGCGGACCCGGCTACGGCGCGTGGCTGTTCGGCGGCGAATCCTCCGACCCAGCCCGCATCAAGGAACTGGTGCAGGAAGAACTGCGCCGCCTGCAACGAGAGGGTCTGGACCCTGCCGCCGCCGAGGCGGTACGGCGGGGCGCCTACGGACGGCTGGTGGCGGGCCTGGACGACCCCTCCGACTGTGCGGAGCTGATCCTTGCCCATCTGGTGGACGGCATCGAGCCTCTGTCCGAACTGGACGCCCTGGCGGCGCTGACCACCGAAGAGTTGGAACGCCAACTGCGCACCCGCATTGACCCCGACGCCTGCACCCTGTCGGTGGTGAATCCTCTGTAATCTTGGGAGCCTGCTCCCGTACATAGAAAGGTGGAACCTGTATGTTCCTGCAAACACTTGCTCACTACGTTGAGTTTCCCAACATCGGCTGGCGGTTCCCGCTGGACGATACCATGCTGCGCATCGGCTCCTTCACCATCCAGTGGTACGGCGTGCTCATCGCCGTGGGTTATCTGCTGGCGGTACTGTACGGTCTGAAAAACGCCAACCGTCTGGGAGTAGACCCCGACCGTATGATCGACGTGGCGCTGGTCACCACCGTGATGGCCTTTATCGGCGCTCGCCTGTACTACGTATTGTTCAGTAACAATCTCAGCGACTATCTGGCTAAGCCCATCACCATCCTGCATGTGTGGAACGGTGGTTTAGGCATCTACGGCGGCATCATCGTGGCCTTCCTGTTCGGCCCCATTATGTGTAAGATCAAGAAGGTTCCCGTGTGGGCTATGTTCGATCTGGCCTCCCTCGGTTTCCTCATCGGACAGAGCGTGGGCCGCTGGGGCAACTTCTTTAATCAGGAGGCCTTCGGCGATAACACCGACCTGCCTTGGGCTATGACCGGTGACATCATCGCCTCCGGTATCAACGGCACCGGCTACGATATCGACAAGCCGGTTCACCCCACCTTCCTGTATGAGTCTCTGTGGTGTATTCTGGGCTTTATCCTGTTGCACCTGCTGTCCAAGCATTTCTACAAGTTTAAAGGCTCCGTCTTCTGCGGCTATCTCATCTGGTACGGCACCGGCCGTTTCTTCATTGAGAGTCTGCGCACCGACAGTCTGCGCATCGGCATCCTGAAAGTCTCCCAGTTGGTGGCCGTGGTGGCCGTAATGGGCGGCATCATTCTGGCACTGATACTGCGCCGCCGCGCTCTGTCCCTGCCTATGACGCTGGAAGAACCCGTATTGGCTGTCCCCGAAGGGGTCGTGGAAACCGAAGAAGCAACAGAAGAGGTCGAAGCGGTCTCCGAGATCGTGACCGCCGCTGCAGACAACGAGGAGGAAGCAACCGATGGCACTGCGCATTGACGGCAAAGCGATCGCCGCTGCCCTGCGAGGCGAGATCGCCGCAGAAACCGCCGCTCTGAAAGAAAAAGGTATCACTCCCGGTCTGGCGGTGATTCTGGTGGGGGAAGACCCCGCCTCCTGCACCTACGTGCGGAATAAGCAAAAGGCCTGCGAGGAAGTGGGCTTCCACGCCGAGCAGATCAACCTGCCCGCCACCACTACCCAAGAGGAATTGCTGGCAGTGGTGGAAGAACTCAATGGCCGTGCCGACATCCACGGCATCCTGTGCCAGCTCCCCCTACCCCGCGGGCTGGACGACAGCACGGTTATCGCCGCCATCTCCCCCGACAAGGACGTGGACGCCTTCCACGCCCAGAACGTGGGTCACATTATGATCGGCGACCAGCGCTTCCTCCCCTGCACCCCCGCGGGCGTGATGGAGCTCATCCACCGCAGTGGTATCTCGGTGGAGGGCAAGCACTGTGTGGTCATCGGCCGCAGCAACATCGTGGGCAAGCCTATGGCGATGTTGCTATTGCAAGAGAACGGCACCGTCACCATCTGCCACTCCCGCACCAAGGACTTGGCCGCTATCTGCCGTCAGGCGGACATTCTGGTGGCCGCCGTGGGACGGGCTAAGTTCGTCACTGCGGATATGGTGAAGGAGGGGGCCACCGTCATCGACGTGGGCATCAATCGGGACGAAAACGGTAAGCTCTGCGGCGACGTGGACTTCGATACGGTGGAGCCCATCGCAGGCGCCATCACCCCCGTTCCCGGCGGCGTGGGTCCCATGACCATCGCCTTACTTCTCAAAAACACCCTAACCGCTGCCAAGGAGCAAAACGGTTTGCTGTAAATGATGAAAGAGTCTGCGACCTGTTGTTGCAGACTCTTTTCGTTTCTTTTTCACCAATGCAACAAATATCCATTTGCGTGCCGTAATTTTCCATTGTCATCCCTTATATATATGGATAGAATATTATCTGTAAACCTTTGTATTTTTGTAAGCAGGACCCCGTCCAATAAAGGAGCGAAAACATTATGAAGAAAATTGCTGTTCTGACCAGCGGCGGCGATGCCCCCGGTATGAATGCGGCTGTCCGCGCAGTGGTGCGTACCGCCCTCAACGCCGGCATTGAAGTATATGGCGTCATCCGTGGCTTTAACGGCTTGATCAACGACGAAATGGTTCCTATGAACCTGCGCTCGGTCTCTAATATTCTGCAACAGGGCGGTACGATGCTGTATACGGCCCGTTGCTTGGAATTCACCACTTTGGAAGGTCAGCAGAAAGCCGCCGAGGTATGCCGCAAACACGGCATTGACGGTGTGGTGGTCTGCGGCGGCGACGGCTCTTTCCGCGGCGCCCAGAAGCTGTCCCAGCAAGGCATCCCCACCATCGGCATTCCCTGCACCATCGACAATGACATCGGTTGCTGCGAATACACCATCGGCTACGACACCGCCTCCAACACGGTGGTGGATATGGTGGACAAGCTCCGCGACACCTGCCAGTCCCACGACCGTTGCAGCGTGGTGGAGGTCATGGGCCGTCACGCCGGATGGCTGGCGCTGAGCGCCGGTATCGCTGCCGGTGCCACCAGCATTCTGGTGCCCGAGATCCCCTACGACTTCCAGAAGGACATTGTGGATCGTATGAAATACACCGCCTCTCTGGGCAAGCATCACTTCATCGTGATGGTGGCCGAGGGCATCGGTGACGTGGACCAGTTGGCCAAGGACATTGAGGTCGCTACCGGCGTCGAGACCCGTGCCACCGTGCTGGGTCACGTACAGCGGGGCGGTCGCCCCTCCAGCCGCGATCGTCTGCTGGCCAGCCAGATGGGCTATTATGCCGCCCATCTGCTGATGCAGGGCAAGACCGAGCGCGTAGTGGCCATCAACAGCAACACCCTGATGGACTTCGACATCGATGAGGCGCTGGCTATGAAGAAGCCCTTCAAGAAGAATATGTTTGATATGGCCGCCGAGATCTCCATTTGATTCTCTTCAACCGCTCACGGAAAGTGGGCGGTTGTTTTTTTGCGCTATGTATGTTATACTGATATCATTATGAACGAGGAGGCGCTTCGGATGCCTTATACCGTAATGATGGTGGCCGCCGCCGGCGGGTCCACCCGTATGGGACAACCCAAACAGCATATTCTCTTAGGGGAGCATCCCGTCCTCATCCGCACCCTGATGACCTTACAAGCGGTGGCGGCGGTGGACGAGATCCTGCTCATTGCCCGCGCTGAGGACATCCCCCATTTCACCGCTCTGGCCGCCGAGGCAGGGGTCACCAAGCTGCGCCGTGCTGTTGAGGGCGGTGCCACCCGTCAGCAGTCGGTGGCCTGCGGTCTGGCGGCCCTGCCCCCGCAGGCGGACCTGGTGGGCATCCACGACGGTGCCCGCCCGTTGGTGACGGAGGACGCAGTCACTGCCGTTATTGAAGAGGCCGCTCACTGCGGTGCCGCCGCCGTGGCAGTCCCTGTCAAGGACACCCTCAAACGCACCGATGAGGACGGCTACATCACCGACACCCCCGACCGCGCCAACCTGTGGCGGGTGCAGACCCCACAGGTCTTTGATCGTGCCGCCCTGTGCGCCGCTATGAATGCCGCCGTGGCAGCGGGACGGGACTATACCGACGACTGCCAATTGATGGAGACCGCCGGCCATCAGGTCAAACTGGTGACCGGACTGGACACCAATCTGAAACTCACCACACCGGAGGACGTGCGCCTAGCACAGGCGCTCCTCCACACCGAAAAGGAGGAAACCCCTATGCGCATCGGTCACGGCTATGACGTGCACAAGTTGGTGGAGGAACGCCCACTCATTCTGGGCGGTGTCACCGTCCCCTATGAGAAGGGGCTGCTGGGACACTCCGATGCGGATGTGCTTGCCCACGCGGTGATGGACGCCCTGCTGGGCGCCGCCGCCTTGGGGGACATCGGCAAGCTGTTCCCCGACAACGATCCCTCCTACAAGGGAGCAGACAGCATCGCCCTGCTCACGCGGGTGGTGGCTCGCCTGCGCGAGGAAGGCTACACCATCGGCAACATTGATGCCACCATCCTGTGTCAGCGCCCCAAACTGGCGCCTCACATTCCCCAAATGCGGACCAATCTGGCGGCGGCCTGCGACCTCCCCGCGGCGCAGGTGAGCGTCAAGGCCACCACCGAGGAGGGGCTGGGCTTCACCGGTAGCGGCGAAGGCATCGCCGCCCACTGTGTATGTCTGCTGAACTGACAAGAACCCCCTGCACCTGACCGCTTTTGACGGCGGGATTTTCGTGAAAAAATCGTAAAAAGCCTCTATCCTATTGGGTAGAGGCTTTTTTATGTGTAAAACCTTATTATACGGATATCCTAGGAAAGGATGTGACTTTATTTGCAACTGGAACTCAATCGGGAAGGGGCTACCCTCACCGCCGTCCTCATCGGCGAACTGGATCACCACGCGGCAGGCGACCTGCGCAGCCGCATCGACACGGCGGCTCTGTCCTGCCGCTGCAAGCGGCTGATTCTGGATCTGGGGCGGCTGACCTTTATGGACTCCTCCGGCATCGGCCTGATGATGGGGCGGTATCGACTGGTGCAGTCCTTGGGCGGGCAACTCACCGTGGTGGGAGCCTCCCCACGCATCCGCGAAATGATCCGTCTGGCAGGATTGGACGCCCTCCCTATCTGGGACAAATCAACAGAAAGGACGAACGTCAATGAAACCCGTTAACGAAATGAAACTCACCTTCCTCAGCCGCTCCGCCAACGAAGGCTTTGCCCGAGCGGCGGTGGCGGCCTTCGCCGCCCAACTGGATCCCGCGGTGGATGAACTGGCGGACCTGCGCACCGCCGTATCCGAGGCGGTGACCAACGCCATCGTTCACGCCTACCCCGATCGGTTGGGGATCATCACCCTCACCATGAAGCTGTACGAATCGGGGCGCATCCTCCTGCAAATACGAGATAAGGGCACCGGTATCCCCGATGTGGAGAAGGCTATGGAACCTCTCTATACCACCGGCGGTGAGGAGCGGTCGGGTCTGGGTTTCTCAGTGATGCAGAGTTTCACCGATCGCCTACGGGTGCGCTCGGCAGCGGGAAAGGGCACCACGGTCACCATGGAGAAATACATAGCCCCCCGTGTTAAATGCCGCCTATGACACGGGAAGAGGTCATCTGCGGCAATATGGGGCTGGTCCACACCTGCGCCGGTCGATTCAAGGGACGAGGAGTGGACTACGAGGACCTGTTTCAGGCAGGGTGCGTGGGCCTCATCAAGGCGGCGGACGGCTTCGATCCCGATCGAGGCCTGTGCTTCTCCACCTACGCGGTGCCCCTCATCTTGGGGGAAATCCGCCACCTCTTCCGAGAGGGCACCGCCATCAAGGTCAGCCGCTCCCTCAAAAGCCTCTCCTATCAAGCAGCGCGGGCGCGGGAGCAACTGTGCACCGAATTGGGACGGGAGCCTTCGGTGGAGGAGCTGGCAGTATGCTTACAGGTGGAGCCTGCCTTGGCGGCTCAGGCGGTGTGCGTGTCTATGCCCCTCCTCTCCCTGACCCGTGAGGATGAGGAAGAGGGGCAGATCGACCTGCCCATCGACTCTCCCGAGGAGGCCATCACCGACCGACTGGCCATTCAGCAGTTGTTGGACGGCTTGGAGCCGCGGGATCGGGCGTTGATCCGCCTGCGGTATCTCTCCCGCCGTACCCAACAGGCCACCGCCGACGCCTTGGGAATGACTCAGGTACAGGTATCCCGACGAGAGAAAGCCCTCCTGATGGAAATGCGTCGCCAACTCATCGGATAAACTGGTTATGTAACCGCTTACAACCCCATAAACTAAGGCGTCCTCCTCAAAAGGGGAGAACGCCTTTTTTCTTGCTTATTCGGCTTTTTTAGGGTATGTTTCTTCGCTCTCTTCGTCCAACGACGGGAGAAAGTGCTTCATAAGTCGTTGGGTGCGTCCGTTACCTCGTTGCTTGATATACACATATCCCAGTAGACTGAACACGGCAGCACCCACAAAGTTGACGAACAGGTCTGCCATGGTATCGTGAAGGCCGATATCCAGATACCCCTCTACGCCGATAATCTCACCGTTGACCGTCACCTGCTGAATATCTCTCAATTCCACCACAGGCCCGTTGCTCAGGGCGGCGCTATATACCTGACCGATGATCGTGTCTTTCTGCATATCCGTATGGAACACTACGTCCATTCCGTACTCAAAAAACTCCCACAGCACCCCGATGGTCATAGAGAAGCAAAAAGCCACCAGCGCTACGTAAAAGGGGGACAGGCGAAACTTCTTCTGCTTATTGCGGGTGAGGATGTCAATGAGGGAAAACCCAATGGCGGCACACAAAAAGCCGTTCACCGTATGGAGCATGGTGTCCCAATAGGGATATTGGAGATAATAGCTTTGCAACTCCCCCAGTATCTCCGCCGCAAAAATGAACAGCAGGATAATGCATTCCATCAGAGAGGGGATATCAATACGCAGACGCTGTTCCAGCACCGTAGGGATGAGAAACAGCACCAGCGCCAATCCGCAGATAAAGGCGCTCTCGTATTCCCCTTGCACAGCGTTGAGTACCAGCATGGTCACCACAATAAGGCGTAAAACAATATACACCACCGTCAGGAAAGGGGTTCGTTTACTCTTTTGTTTCATATCAGTGTATCACCCGAATGGCATCTTGAATATTACGGATCCTCACCTGCTCCACCCCATCGCCCCGCTCACCGTCCAGCGACCATTCCATAGTAGGCTCCGCCGTCACCGTGATCTCACGGGCACTACAAAAGGTGATATGGGGACTGTCGTAGCGCTGTTCCGCCAGCGCCAGTATGCACTCGCTGAGTTCCGCGGGATTGCGGGGCATCTTGATGAGCAGCAGCTCCAACAGGCCGTCGTTCATATCCACCGCCTGAGGATCCAGCGTCAGCACACCGCCCACCGAAGTGCTGTTGCTCACCGCACCAAAGATATAGTCATCCTCAAACACCTCGCCATTGATCTCAAAACGCACGTGCCAAGAACGGAGTTTGGAGATCTCTTTGAGTCCTTCCAATACGTAGGCCAGATGCCCCAAAGCATTCTTGGCATTCTGTGGGGTAGCGTAGGAGGCGTGGGTAAAAGCACCGAAAGACGCCACGTAGGAGAAATATCGCTCTCCGAAGACGCCCACGTCGTAGGTGTGCGCCTCCCCCTCCAAAACCGCTTGTGTGGCGGCAGGGATGGTCTTCTTCAATCCGATACTGGAAGCGAAATCGTTGGTGCTGCCACAGGGGATATACCCCAACGGTACTTTGTGCCCTGCACGGAGCAACCCCGACACCACCTCGTTGAAGGTACCGTCGCCTCCCAGACACACCACCAGATCCGCCTCACCGCCGTGGGCGGCGGCCAACTCGGTGGCCTGACCGACTCCGGTGGTCACAAACACCGTAGGCAGGTAACCTGCCACGCAGAAGCGTTCCAGCACGTCCGCCAAATGGCGTTTACCCGCCATTTTGCCGGAACGGGGATTGAGGATCAACAGCAGTTTTTTGCTCATCACCGCTCACCTTTCTATCCTTACTCATTTATATACTTATTATACTGCCCTTAAATCAAAAATCAATATCTCAACAAATAAGTTCACGAAAATGTAAAAAATACAGCACCCGAGCGAGCGGGTGCTGTATCTGTGATTTTTATCCGCGATGCTTCTCCAAGAGCTGCTGAATCTTATCGTGAGAATCGATCAGAGCGCTGATGGAGATATTGTGATTCAGCGCGGCGATATAGTAGGCTACGTACTTAGAGCAATCCACCTCGTGGAACCAATCCCGTTTGAGCAGTTCGGGGGTGCGATAGGTCAGGTTGGTGCCGAACACGCCATCCAACACACCGTCTGCCACTGCCTTGTCCATCTTGTCCAAACCGGCCGTGAAAATGGCATAGGTGGCATAGGCAAAGATGCGGTTGGCCTTGCGTTTTTTCAGCTCATAGGCGATATCCAGCATAGACTCGCCGGAGGCAATGATGTCGTCGGCAATGAAGATGTCCTTGCCCTCCACCGAGGTGCCCAGATACTCGTGAGCCACGATGGGGTTGCGGCCGTTGACCACACGAGAGTAGTCGCGGCGCTTGTAGAACATACCCATTTCCACCCCCATATTCACCGCATAGTACATATTGCGGTTGAGAGCGCCTTCATCGGGGCTAACCACCATCAGGTGATCCCGATCGGGACGCAGATTGGGAATATCACGGAACATGGCCTTCATCACCTGATAAGAGGGCATCATATTGTCGAAGCCCATCATCGGCACTGCGTTGCACACGCGGGGATCGTGGGCGTCAAAGGTAACGATGTTGTCCACGCCCATCGCCTGCAACTCCTGCAAAGCCACGGCGCAGTCCAGACTCTCCCGATAACTGCGGCGATGCTGACGACCGCCGTAGAGGTTGGGCATAATCACGTTGATACGATGCGCCTTGCCACTGGTGGCCTGAATGATACGGCGCAGATCCTGATAGTGATCGTCAGGAGACATGGCGTTCTCAAAGCCGTACATGCTGTATTTGCAGTTGTAGTTGCCTACGTCCACCAGAATGTACAGGTCGGTGCCGCGGATGGACTCCTTGATCAGGCCCTTGGCATCACCGGAGGAGAAACGGGGGCAATCCACCCCAATGGAGAAGCTCTCCTCCTCCTTACCGCAGCGGTGCGCCCACCGCAGCAGGTGATCCTCAATCTTCTTGCCCAATTCCTGAGCGCCGTTCATGGAGATAATGCGCAGCGGAGCTACGTTGGCCTCCAATTTAAAGACGTTCTCACTGGTGATTTTTTCCATTTTGGTCTCCCCCTCTTACCATATCCTGCGCAAGACGCGCTGTTTTTTAGATTATACCACAAAATTTTTCATATTTCCATACCCTGTCGACAAAAAGTTGCCTAATTTTTAACGATTTAACTGGAAAGGTTGCACAACCCCGCTTCATTTGCAAGGTTTTCCTTGCTGTGGCGATTGGAATGTGGTACAATAAGAACGATATAAATTAAGAAAGGTGGTGTGTGGCAGTGGAACTGCACGAAATACAGCAGGAGGCTCCGGAACGGGTGCTGCTGGTATCGGTGGATACCGGCGAGTTTGACTGCGCCGTTTCGCTGGATGAATTGGCGGAACTGGTGGACACCGCCGGCGGCGTGGTGGTGGACATCGCCACCCAAAAGAAAGACTCCCCCGACAAGGCTACCTGTCTGGGCAGTGGTCGCGCCGAAGAGATCGCCTTGCAGTGCAAGGCGCAGGATATCGACTTGGTGGTGATGGATCGGGAACTGACCCCCACCCAGTTGCGCAATCTGGAGGAGATCTTCCCCTGCCGCCTCATCGACCGCACCATGCTCATCTTAGATATTTTTGCGGGGCGGGCTCGTTCTGCCGAGGGCCGTTTGCAGGTGGAGCTGGCACAGCTGCAATATATGCTTCCCCGTCTGACGGGACAGGGCACCGCTCTCTCTCGTCAGGGTGGCGGCATCGGCACCCGCGGTCCCGGTGAAACCAAATTGGAAAGCGACAAACGGCACATTCGCCGTCGGCTGGGCGCCATTCGGGAATCCTTGGAGAAGGTGGAAAGCCAACGCAAACTCCGTCGGGAGCGCCGCCGCAAGGACGGTATCCCCACCGTGGCGTTGGTGGGCTACACCAATGCGGGCAAGTCCACTCTGCTCAACCGTCTCACCGATGCAGGGGTGTTGGCTGAGGACAAACTCTTCGCCACGCTGGATCCCACTGCCCGCGCCCTCCGTCTGCCCGATGGACGGGAAGTGATGCTGGTGGACACCGTGGGCTTCGTACGCCGGCTGCCCCACCAATTGGTGCGCGCCTTCCACTCCACCTTGGAGGAGGCGGTGGATGCGGACGTGATACTCAACATCTGCGACGCTTCCAGCCCCCATGCGGCGGAGCATCTGCAGGTCACCGGCGACCTGCTTGCCGAGCTGGGCTGCGGCGAGACGCCCATCCTGCGGGTAATGAACAAGTGCGATCAGATGCCCGAGGTACCGGTGGGTCTGCATCCTACCACCCTGTGCATCAGCGCCCTGACCGGTGCCGGTGTAGAGGAACTCTTAGAGGCGGTGGCTACCGCGCTCCCTCCTGATCGCAAACGAGTACGCCTGTTGCTCCCCTTTTCCAAGGGAGCGTTGGCGGAGCAGTGCCGTCGGGATGGGCAGGTAGAATACGAGGAATACGTCCCCGAAGGACTGACTATGACCGTCACGCTGGGTGCCCGCCTGCTGGCAGAGGTTGCCTCCTATATTATCGAAGAGTGAAATACAAAAAAATGCCTGCGGCAGAGCTTCTGCCACAGGCATTTTTATTTAATTAGGTTGTTTAGGTGGGGTCGGGCATTTCCGTCTCGATCTTTTCGATGTTGCCCTGTGCCACGCCGTACCAGGAGTCCAGATTACTCTTGATCGCTGCAAGACCATCACCCATGATGTAGGGCTGCATATTGGCTGCACTATACTCGCCGCCGTAGCCCAGGATACCCATGGAGTTGAAGGACTCGATCTCCTGCTCCCACATCCAGTTCATCACTTCCCAGCTTTCTTCCTTAGTATAGAAGTCTGCCGGCTTAAACTGGGTGTCATCCAACCAGAAGCGCAGGAACCAGGCCGCCGCCTGCAACTTGTCGCCGGTAACACGGCTGGGGAAGCCCCACACGGTACCATCACAAGAAGCGATGGGCTTCTGACCAGCAGGAGACGGGAAGGGAACAACGCTCCAATTCGCATCTGCCATCATGGCCGGAGTATAGGTGGGCTGATTGTTTTGCAGCTCGTAGCTTCCCGCTGCATACATCGCGCTGGTTCTGGCATAGAAGGGGGTCGCGCCCGTAAAGGTGGGATCTACCACCTTGTATTCATTGATCATACGCCAAGCATGGCTCCATGCCTTCAGAATTTCAGGATTCTTAACGTTGTTGACCAGTCCGTCATTGGTGGGAACCACGAAATCCTGACCGGCAGATACCATCCACCAGTACTGCCAGGTGATGGTCATACCGTACATACCCTTGGAGGGATTGGTGCACTTCTGGGCGATCTCCAAACAAGTATCCCAGTTCCAGTTGCCTTCTTTCCACAACTGATAGGGATCCTTCACTACGCCAAATTGAGTCATCAGATCGCGGTTAAAGAACATCACCGTAAAGGTGGGGTTAACGGAGCCCTTCAAAGTGAGAGCGTAATGCTCGCCCATATAAGCGAACTCATCCATCAGGCTGGTAGCATAGATATCCTCGGTGAAATCCCAACCGGGCACATTCTTCAGAGGCTGCAACAGACCGCGGGTAATGGGCTGAGGATACCAACTAGACACCATAGCCGCGCAAGAGGGAGCGTTATTACCCATGATCATCGCCGATAGGCGGGTCTGATAGTTATCCGCAACAACCGTCTCATAGGTAACCTTGATGCCCGTCTCCTCCGTGAAGAGAGCGGAATGCTCGTAATCGGCATCCATAATCGGCCACCAGATCAGCATCTTCACCTTCTGCTTGCTGAGAGACTCGGGAATCTCATCAAACAGGGTCTTCTCACCACTCACATCTATCGTGGTCTTGGTCATACTGGTCGTTGAGGTCTTGGAGGTGGTGGACTTCGTGGTGCGGATAGGACCGACCGGAACCTTAGTGGTTGTGGAGGTAGTGCTCTTGGTAGTAGACTTAGTGGCCGACTTAGTCGTCGACTTGGTGGTCTTACTGCTATCCTTCGTGGTCTTGGTGGTGGACTTGGAAGTCTTGCCACTGGTCTTACTGGTAGTGGTCTTCTTACCATCGTCCTTGGTGGTAGTCTTCTTACCATCCTCCTTAGTGGTGGTCTTCTTGCCATCATCCTTGGTGGTAGCATCGGACTCGTCGCCGCTCACGTCGGAGGCATCGGTGCTCTCATCAGTAGCGTCGGTGGACTCGTCAACAGACTCGTCGGTAGACTCGTCGATGGATTCATCGGTAGACTCATCAACAGACTCGTCGGTGCTGTCATCCGGCTCGACAGGATTCTCATCCACGCTGGTGCCGGTAGACACGTCGTTGTCCTTGCTGGGATCCGGCTCGGGCTTGTTGCCGCAACCGACACAAAGTCCCAACAGAATCAGTGTCGCCAATAAAACAGAAAGAATCTTCTTCATACTTTACTCCTTTACTCTTTTGGGGTCGCGGCTCCATACGGAGCCGCGACACGCTTAACACGGATCAGATTAGGGATTGGTGCACACACCGGAAGCGTTGAAGTTATAGGTTTTGTTGCCGATCTTCAACGTCTTGTTGGCAACCATATAACCGTTGCCGTCCAGATAATACCAATTGCTGCCATCCTCGACCCAACCATTCTTGGTCATAGAACCACTGTCATTCAGGTAGCACCAGCCCACAGAATCCTTCTTCCAGCAGTTGGTCACAGCATAGCCGTCGGCGCCTACGTAGCACCAACCCACGCTATCCTTGACCCACTTGTTGGTGACCATACGCCCGGAGGCATCCAGATAGACCCAACCCTTGGAGTCTTTCTTCCAGCAGTTGGTGACGCAGTAGCCGTCCGCGCCCACGTAACACCAGCCCTGAGAATCCTTGATCCACTTATTGGTGGCCATATAGCCATCGGCACCCAGATAGCACCAACCATTGGAGTCCTTCTTCCAAGTGCTGGTCACACAGTAGCCGTTCTCGTCTACATAGCACCAACCCTTGGAATCCTTGACCCACTTGGCGGTAGCCAGCTTACCGGAGGCTTCCAGATACACCCAACCGAAGCCGTCGTTGACCCACTTGTTGTAGATCATATAGCCATTGGCATCCAGCAAGTACCAGTCGTTGCCGTCCACAACCCAGTCGTTCTTCACCATGGAACCGTTCTCATCCAGATAGCACCAGCCCACGGAATCCTTCTTCCAGGTGTTGGTGACGCAGTAACCACTCTCGTCCACGTAGCACCAGCCCTTGGAATCCTTGACCCATGCATTGGTGGCCATCTTACCGGAGGCGGTCAGCCAGCACCAGCCGTTGGAATCCTTCATCCACTTGTTGGCGACCATATAGCCGTCGGCATCGATATAGTACCAAGCGCCGCCGTCCTTGATCCACTTACCGTAGACCTGCTCGCCATCCTGGAAGTAGATCCACTTGGAGCCGGCCTGCTCCCAGCCGGTTTTCTCCGGCACGTAGTCATCGGTCACGTCCTTACCGGCCTCCGTCTTGAAGATGCGGATGTTATCCAGCAGTGCCTGACCACCCTTATCCACGATAGCGATACCGATGCGTTCATAGCAATCGGTTCTAAAATCGATAAAGAACTTGAACCATTCCTCACCATAGGCATCCTTATCAAAGTTCAGATAGACGAACTGAACCGGCTTGGAAGGCTTAGAGTCGATCAGCGCTACATAACCATCGCCGCCCTCTAAAATCTTCATATCCAAAGAGAACGTGTAGGAGGTATTGGGCTCTACGTCGATCCACTTAATGTAATGGACACCCACGGGGTTATCGCCGGCGGTATACCGCAGAGAGTTACGGTAGCCGTACTCGTCCTCATACACGTCCAGAGTACCGTTCTTCCAGCCGTAACCGGTGGACCAGAAGGTATCCTCGGCATCGTTCAGATCGAAGTTACCCACCAGGTTGTCCTCAGGGTCGCAACCCGCATACTCACCCAACTTGGAAGAAATTACGCCCTTCATGATGTCAGGGATATACTTCTCACCCACATCGCTCTTGAACAGAGCGATATCGTCCAGATACATCTGAGAAGAAGCGCCGTAGACCGCGATACCGATCTTGGTTTTCTCACCGCTGTTGAAAGCAACGCTGCGCAGGTGCCATTCGTTATCCCAACAGGGAGGCACCAGCTGATAACTGTCCTTAGAGTTCTTGTTTCTCTCACCGCTGTAAATGAGGAATTTCTCGGTATCGGGATCCACCACACCGAAGGTAGCGGTGCAGATGTTGTCCTTGGACAGATACGCGCCCTTCACAAAAGCAGAGAAGGTGTAGTTGGTGTCGGGCTCTACCGTCACCCAGAAAACGTGTTTCGTCTTCTCGGACACAGCGGAGGTGTTGAAATACAGCACCTTATTGCCTTCCTTGGCGTTCTTATCCTCGATGACCGACACGGTGTCGTCTATAAAGGTGTAGGTCTTCCACTGAGCGCCCTCGGTGGACTCAAAACCACCATTCACGATCAGGTTATCCTCCGCCTTCCGAGGACGGTTATTCACTTGACCGAAGGAATACAGCGTCAAAGGCTTGGTAGCGGGCTTCTCATAGACATCCAGGTGGATACCGTCGATGAGATACTCGTTGCCGTCGTTCATCATACCGAACAGCACGTCCACAGAGGTGCGGTCAAAGCTGTTGAAGGTGTGCTCCACTTTCTTCCAGCCGTCCGACTCGCTCACGTCGTAGACTCCGCCGATCTCGTTGCCGTCAGGATCCAGCAGATTGTTATCGCCGTTCTTCAACCACACAGCCACGCCGTCGGCACCGGCCATACGCTTGACGTAGAAGGTGAGTACATAATTCGTATTCACCTTCGTTTTGACGGTCTGGCGAATACCGCTCCACTGACCGCCTTTCAGGTTGAGGACGTGCTCGCCCTCATAGGCGCCCGCGGTCTTGATAACTTCCGAATCGGAGCCAATGTTCTCCCAGTTGGTCATATCACCGATCTCGAAATCACCGTTACCGATAATACCGCTCCAATTGATGGGCCTGCCTTCCACCATAGAGATGTTATCTATATAAGCCGTGTTCTTGGCACTATCGGCCATCAGAAGAACATGACCTTCAGGATACTCACCGGTGTTAAAGGTGACAACGTACTTAGCCCACTCATCGGTGGGGTCAATGTAGAAGGACGCTACGTTCTTGGTCTCGTTCTTATCCTTGTACAAGACAGCAAACTTACCGTCGCCACTGGCCTTCTTAGCCCACAGCACGATGGAATAGTCGGTGTTGGCCTTGGTGGGGACAGCCTGACCGATGTTAGCGTAGTTGTCACCGGCCACGTGCAGACCGTAGGAGCCATCTTGTGCTTGGGTGACGATCTCAAAGGAACCGCCACCATCCCACTTGGCCTTGTCACCGGTCTCAAAGCTGCCGTTGTACAGGAATCCGTCGAACTGCACCTCACCAAGAGGAGCAAAGGTAATGTCATCGTATACCAGAGCGGATTCTCTGGAAGCCGTGACCTTAAACGACAGCAACAATTTGGTCTGATCGCCGCTGTTGAGGACGTGCTCATGCTTGATCCAGCCGGCGGTCTTGCCCGGCTTAACATCATAAACAAACAGGTTCTTGGCGGCCTTGCCATCCATAACGTAACAAGCGTGGGAGTTAGAGCCGGATTCATAGCGGACCCAGAAGGTGAGCTTATAATCCGTATTGGGGGTTACGTCCACATACTGGCCGATACCGGACCACTGACCGCCGGCCACCTTGGCCGCATACTGGCCGCCGTGCACATTTTCGGTGACAACCTGCATGGGGTCTTTTGCGCCCTCCCATCCAGTGAAATCACCGGTCTCAAAGTCGCCGTTGGTGAGCGACGGCTTTACATCATCACCGCCGTCATCAGGGGGGGCCGACATCTTGCGAATAACAATGTTGTCAAAAGCCTTGTCGTTAGCGGAGATAGCATCATCGGTGCTTATTACCAATCGCAAGTTGGTGGTTTCATGACTTCCAATGTAGAAGCGGGCGTTGTAATGCTTCCACGCACCCTTAGTGTTCCCCAAAGGACCGCTTTTGTAAAAGTATTCCGCCTCATCCGATCGAACAAGCAGCTGCACCGTTTCAGCGTTGGTGGACTCATAATAGTCAAAGTCGATCTCGTAATAGGCATTTTCCTCTGCGGTGAAATAATATCGAATAGTGTGCCACTTGCCGGCACCTTCATCGATCGACAAACCCTTGGAGAACTCTGTGCCGATGCCTGGTTTGATCGAGGCTTTCATAGCATCCGACGTGGCCCAACTGCTGAGGTCGCCACTCTCGAAATCGGCCTCGAAGACCGTCTCGCCATACTCAACAGGCTTCTCCGTCTTGCGAATAACAAAGTTATCAAACGCCTTGTCGTTGGCACCAAGAACACCATCGGTCACCACCAGCAACCGCAGGTTGGTGATCTCCTCCGTGGAGAAGGTTGCGGTGTAATGCTTCCACATACCACCGGTGCTCTCCAAGCGATCAGAGCTATACAGGGTCACGCTCTGATCTGCCAGACGAACCTGCACCTGCACGGTCTCAGCAACGGTGGATTCACAGTAATCGTAGCTGATTTCGTAATCGGTATATGCCTCAGCGGTGAAATAGTAGGCAAGCGTAGACCACTTATCACTGTCCTCACCGATCTGCAAGCCCTTGGAGAAGTCCTTGCCGACACCTGTCTTGACCTGGGCCTGCATAGTATCGGAAGGTGTCCACCGACCGGTGGTTCCTACCTCAACGTCCTCAAAGTCATCCGCAAAGATCACGTTGGGGTCCGCAGCCGCAGCCATCAGGCCACCCATCGGAATCATCGAACACAGGAGAAGAAGCGCTAACAACATAGCAAGAGAGGCTTTCGTTTTATTCATTATCTTTTTCATAGTTACCCCTCCTTATCGTACTTCTTTGAGAGAAATCTCATCGATATAAACCTTAGTCTGTGTACCGCCCTGACCGGCAGGATCAGGCACACGCAGATCAAAGGCCACCGACTCGACACCCTCCGGCACCACGAAAGTAGTCTCATAAGCCGCCCACTCACCGGGCTCAGCGTTGTTCATCCAACCGGCGGTCAACTGAATCTCGCCGTCGCGATCACCGATACCCAAGCCTTCGTCGTAGCGGACATAGAATGCTGCCGAGGTAGTGATATCAATCTCGGGATCAATCATATACTTGTAACTGACTTTATAGCGTTTGCCGCCTTCCACAGGAATGAACTCCTGAATGACACCGTGCCAAGCAGCACCGGTCAAGCACAGGGAATGACTGCCCTCTGTGAAATAGGCATCTGTGACGTGGCTTTCGTCACCCAAGAAGAAGTCCCAACCCTCATTGCCGTTCTCAAAGTTACCGTTGATGACCAGCTCGGGAGCAGGCGGAATGATCTCGCTCTCGTTGGTAGGTTCGGACATGGCCACGTTGCCTTCGTCATCACGGGCGGTCACGCGATACATCACGTTGCCGCTCGTAGGCAGAGTGGTATCCACATAGGTGCCCTTTTCACCATTCACATCCAGCACCTCAGAAGGCAGCAGACCCTCGGCCAACTTCTCCCAAGTGGTGCCGCCGTTCAGAGAACGCTCCACGTCGTAGGAGATCGCCTGACGGGAGGCGATGAACTCCACGGTGCCGGAACCGCGATTATAGAACACCGCAGGCACATCCAGCACAACCTCTTCGCCACGATGATTGGCGACAAAGTCCACAATATGATAGTGCATGGCATACATCAAAGGACGGAAGTCCGTCTGAGATGCAGACATAGGCTTGAACACACTCATAGAGCCGCCGCCGGAATCGCCGGCCACATAGGACCACCAATAGCTACCCTGATAGCCCTTCTTCTCGATGTTCTCCTGCATCTGCATAGTCATCAGGGTGAACTGCTCTTCGGTCTTGTAATCGCCGATACCCCACTCGCTCATGGTGGCGGGGAATACGGTGGTCAGATCCTCTACGTTGGTCACACCGCCGGTGGCCGAATACTGGTTCTTACCAATCACGTCCAGATTAAAATCGTTATACATATTCAGCCAAGAGCTGTTGCATACCAGCGTGCGGGCAATATCGGGGCACTCCTCAGCCGTTGCATCAATCAGCTTACGCAGGAAGGATACCATTTTCTCCTGTGTGGTGCCGTAGATGGCGCGATCGCTGCCGAACTGGTTGCCCAATACGTCGTCGTTGATCTCGTTCTCTGCCTCAGAACTGGCCGAGATGAGCGCCACCACGTCGGGATACTGGGCCAGCACCCGCAACACGGGACGAACAAACTTCTCGATATAAGCCTCAGACTCTTCAGGGTTCACGATAGCCTGACTGCACCAGTCCCAGATGCGCTTACCCTTTTCGCCGAAATAGCTTACCATAGAATCGTTATGTGCCTGGATAATCCATAGCACAGTCATATCCGCACGACGGCAAACCTCCAGATAACGGGCGATATTGGTCAGATACTCCTCTTTGACGCCGATGACGTGACCGTACTCGTCGTAGACCACGCCCTCACCGTAAGTGGAGCCCCAATAACCGATCATGGTGTAACCCAAAGCACGCAGGTTATACAGACCCTCGTACAGATATTCGTCGCCGTACAGGTCCAGACCCACCACCATGGGGTCTCCGTTATCGGTAATGCCGAACTTCACCATCGCTTCATTACCGGTCAGGGTGTGACCGATCTGAATCCAAGGATAGTTCATACCGAACACAAATCCGTTCTCATCCAGAATCTCTTCGTAACGATTCTTCGGTTCGGACTTACCCTTGTCTGCTAATTCGGCGATGGAGAAAAAACAACCGATCAGCAGAGCCACGGCACATATGACGGATATGCACGCGACCTTTTTGAAATGTACCTTCATTTGCCTTCATCCTTTCTGTGTAGTTGGATTTATCTGAAAGAACGGCGGTGCCGTTCTGTCATCCGAAATTAAGTTCATAAGCACGACGTTCGTTTTCGGCTTTACTTTTTGTTGTTTTTCTACGATTGCATCTTAATATTTTACGGACTCACTGTCTTTTTGACAAACAGCCTAAAATCTTCGACCGTAAGAGGTTGCTTTTAAGTGATAAAAGATAACGAAATGCGTTAAAGAGACCACTATTGCATTCTGTCATTTTATATGTTATCATTATTTCTGCTGCAAATAAATACATTTTTTTGACTTGCTACTAGACTTTTTTGACTTTTTAGGAGAAAATATGAAACACAGTCATCTTTCCGAAAAACACCATCCGTCATTAGACACGGTCGGCATCGCCAGCTGGCGACAATCCGTAAACGGTGTCAACTCCATCCCCATCAGCCCCCACTGGCATAATCACGTAGAAATTCTGCGCATCAATAAAGGGGCTATTCGCATTACAGTAGGCGAAGAGACCTACTGCGCCGACGCAGGAACCGTCATCTTTATCAACCCTCGGCAGATCCACTCCGGCATCAGCCTGAGTGAACAATTACAATACGACGTAGTGCAAATTAACCTGGAGTCTTTGACGAGCAAATCCGCCGCCTCCCGTGAATTCTTGGACCCCTTGATACAAGAGAAGGTGCGATTTTCAGTCAAGCCGTCCGCCCCTGCTGCTGTCAAGACGGTCAATGAACTTATCCGTTGTCTGTCCGGCGGCGTCCACCCGCTTTGGATCACCGGTCAGGTGTTTCAGATGCTGGGAATCCTATGCGAGTTATGTACCATAGAACAAGGCGTATATCACACCTCCAACGACAAGTTTCGACAGGTATTGGAATACGTCGATTCCCACTATACCGAATCCATCTCTGCGCACTCCCTCAGTCAACAATTTAATTATAACGAATCCTATTTCTGTCGCTTATTCAAACAGACCACCGGTCTAACTCTCTCTGCCTACATCCGTATCCTACGGATGGAACGGGCGCAGCAACTATTGCGACAACCTGAGCTCTCCATCGCGCAGGTGGCTCTCCAATGCGGTTACACCGATGCGAACTATTTTAGTCTTTGTGTGCAAAAACATTTCCGGACCAGCCCCTCCGAACTGCGTCAAAAAATGCTGAACAGTTGAAGAGAAAGCCTGCGAACTCACGATTCGCAGGCTTTTTTAACATCTTATTCGTCGGCGCAGGCGATGATGTGATACGTGTCATCCTTATGCCGATGGAGGGTGTAGATCTGGAAATGGGCCGCCATATCCGGCGTGGGCTTCATTTCATTGCCGTGCTCATCCAGCTGAATGTCGGTATTGAGCACGAAGCCGATGCGCACCTCATAGCTGGAGGCGCGGCGCTTGATATAATCAATAACGGGGCGATAACCCGTATTCACCGTCTCGAAGGGTACGTAGTAGCAGGCGTCGCCCTCGCTGTATTCCAGACCGCTGTCCTCAACGGATCGATGGGTCAGGAGCGCCTCTTCACCAAACAGCACCTTGTAAGAGGCTACAATGGTATCCACCGGCACGGCGATACGACCGTTGTCGTCAACGGGGTAGATACTTAGTTCATCCCCCTCACGAAGCATACGGATCTGCTCCGCCTGCATCACCCGATACGCCGCTGCATTTAAAAATGCGTCCTGCTCGGTCTCCTGCGCATTCGCAAAAGGAGCAGGGTTGTAGGCCAGCACCGGCTCCAGATAGTAGTAGAACTCCTCTTCCAACGCCGTGGTATCCAACGACTTCTGAACGGCGGATACGCCCGCAAAGATCAAGGCAACCACCCCCACCAGGCTCAGCAGGGTGATTAGCACCCCCAAGGGAGCTGCATAGGCATACTTGCCTCTTCTCTTACCTTTTTTGTTATAGCGGCGGGTCACGGGACGTTCGTTCTCGGGCGTCACCTGCACCGTTTCTTGCTTGTTCTCCATAGGAAATCCCTCCTATTTCATAATCATCTTTATTGTATCACATATTTTTCTGTTTGCCAAGACCCCAAAATCGGGTAACTATTTTCGAGCCGACGCCTAGGAGATGTTATCTTTTGGGTGGGGCTTGCTTTTTCCGATAGCGACTGCTATAATAATCGGGATTGTGTAATTTACAAGGAAAGGAATCCTGCTTTTATGTCTACAGAAACCATCGGGTTTGCCGCATTGGGACTGAGTGAGCCCACCCTGCGAGCCGTTCAGGCGATGGGCTTTGCGGAGCCGACTCCCATACAAAAAGAGACCATCCCGCTGGTGATGGACGGACGGGATGTGATTGCCAAAGCCCCCACCGGCACGGGCAAGACCTGCGCCTTCGGCATCCCCCTTATCGAGTGCCTCAATCCCGATATGAAGGATCTGCAGGCCCTGGTGCTGTGCCCCACCCGCGAGCTGTGCGAGCAGATCACCGCTGACCTTCGAGCGCTGGTGCGGTATAACCCTGCTGTCCGCATTGCCTCCATCTACGGCGGTGCCTCTATGAACCGTCAGATCGATGCTCTCAAAAAGCATCCCCATATCGTGGTAGCTACCCCCGGCCGTCTGCTGGATCATATGTCCCGCGGCAACGTGTGGCTGGGCAATCTCTACACCGCCGTGCTGGACGAAGCGGACGAGATGCTGAAGATGGGCTTCATCAAGGACGTGCGCCGCATCCTCAATGCTACCCCCGGCGATACTCAGGTGGTGATGTTCTCCGCCACCATCTCCCGCGAGGTTATGGACGTAGCGTGGGAATACCAGCACGACGCGGTGGAGATTCAGGTAAGATCCGACGGAGACAATCGTCCCAAGATTGACCAATATTTAATCCGCTCTGCCGGCTCGCAGCGCATGGAGGATATGCTGGCTATCATCAAACAAGAAGACTATCATCGGGTGATGGTGTTCGCCAATATGAAGGTATCGGTCAAGCAGCTCACAGAGCGCATCCGCAAGCGCCACGGTTCGGTGGACTGTCTCCACGGGGATATGCCCCAGTCCCAGCGCAACAAGGTGATGCAGAAGTTCCGCGACAACCAACTGGAGATGCTCATTGCCACCGACGTGGCAGCCCGCGGCATCGACGTGGAGGACGTGGAAGCGGTGTTTAATTACGATATCCCTGACGAAAATGAGTATTACCTCCATCGCATTGGTCGCACCGGTCGTGCCAAGCGGCAAGGCGCCGCTTACACCTTCATTACCGATGCGGACAAATATCGTGTGCGAGATATTCTCAAATACACCCGCTCCGAAGCGGTGGAAATGGCCTTTAACCACGAGGGCCGCCTGTGCCCCGCCGCCGAATTGGAAGAAACGGAAGACTGATCTACTACCATTATTATATAGTATAGAAGCGCAACTTGTTTGCCATTCAAATCCCGAAGCCTCGCGGCTTCGGGAT
>JAZNJO010000033.1:0-26908 GCA_045578085.1 Acutalibacteraceae bacterium
AGGCCCGATGCCAAAGCATCGGGCCTTCTTCTGTTTATTACACCTCTCTGCGGCTTGCTCTCTCCAAGGCTTCGTCAATGTGCGCGCAGAAATTATCCGCGCCTACCTTATCGTAGAAACCAGACTTGTGCATCACCTGCAAGGGTTGCTCATTCACATGGGACAGAATCAGCCGCACACCCTGCTTCTCACACTTTTCATACAGATGCTCCAAGGCCCCCATAGCGGTGGAATCCAAGGCGGGCACCGCACGCATACGCAGGATCAGACTATGGGTATAATCCTTTAACATAATGGCGGGAATCTTATCCGCTGCACCAAAGAAGAGCGGGCCGCTGATCTCGTACACCCGCACGTCCTTGGGTACCACCTTCAGATCGATGCTGTCCGCATCGGTATCGGGGTCGATATACTTCCACCCGTTGACCGAGGTCTCCTCACTCATTCGCTTCATAAAGAGCACAGCCGCCAGCACCATACCCACGGCAATCGCTACCACCAGATCAAAAACCACCGTAAGCACGAAAGTAACCAATAGAATGAGAATATCGCTCTTAGGCGCCGTCTTAACGATGCGCACGAATTTTCTCCACTCGCTCATATTGTACGCCACCATAAACAGGATGGCAGCGATGGTGGGCATGGGAATGAGTCCTGCATAGGGCATCAGGAACAACAGCACCAGCAGAAGCACCACCGCGTGCACCATACCCGCCACCGGCGTCTTGCCGCCATTCTTGGCATTTGCCGCCGTTCTGGCGATAGCACCCGTGGCAGGAATGCCGCCGAACAGCACGGAGGCAATATTACCGATACCCTGACCCACCAGCTCCGCGTTGGAATTATGATGAGAGTTGACCATACTGTCCGCCACCACGCAGGAGAGCAGGGACTCGATCGCTGCCAGCACGGCGATGGTGAGTGCGTCCGGCAACACCGCCGACACCTTATCGAACGTGACATTCATCCCGCCGAAATCCACATGAGGCAGTCCCGAAGGGATGGTGTACAAGTCGCGGATGGTGTATACACCCTCCTCAAACCCGGGCAGAAACGCTACCATCAGCGCACCCACCAACACCGCCACCAGCGAGGGAGGCACCCGCTTCTCGATTTTAGGATAGAAAATCAGGATGGCAAGGCTGACAGCACCTACCGTCAATGCCTGCCAAGAGAACGTACTCATCGCCGCTACGTTGGCTTCAATCTTCTCGATGGTCTCAATGGGCTTGACTCCGTCTGCATAAGTAAGACCTAGAAAATCCTTCACCTGACCGATGAGAATGGTCAGCGCAATACCCGAGGTAAAGCCTACGGTGATGGTGTGGGGAATAAACTTGATCAGCGAGCCGAAGCGGAAAACGCCCATCAAAATCAGCAGCACACCCGCCATAATGGTAGCGATGAACAGACCGTCCATTCCTTGGGTCGCCACAATGCCCGCCACGATAGAGGCAAAGGCCGCTGTAGGACCGGCGATCTGGATACGACTGCCGCCGAAGAGGGATACACAGAAGCCTGCCGCAATGGCGGTATAAATGCCGCAGGCAGGTTCCACACCCGAGGCCAACGCCAAAGCGATGGACAGCGGCAGCGCAATAATAGCAACGATCACACCCGCCACCAGATCCTTGACGAACTGCTGTGCCGTATAGTGTTTGATTACGGAAAAGAATTTGGGTTTAAGGTAAAAATGCTTCATTTTATACCATCTCCTTTTTAACCGAACACTATTATATGGATTTTTAAAGAAGAAGTAAAGGGCAATAATGTATAATATCCGACTCGTTTCTACACGAGAAAATAGGCAACTTGAAAGCATAGAGGCACCACGTAAAAAAGACCTGACGCCGCAGCGTCAGGTCTTTTCTTCTTTATCCGATTTCTTCCAAATACTTACGCAGGTTAGCCAGGCCGTTGGCAATGCCCTCGAAGCAGTCCTCGGGACCCTCGAACTCCAAGCTCACCCAACCGTTGTAGCCGGCCTTTTTCAGGATAGCGAGACACCGTCAAAGCCCATTTCCTTCGCCTTTTCCACGACATCCGCCTGGGTCATCTGCCCGCTCCAGATCGCCTGGGAAAAGGAATAGGCGCTGACCGCTATCTTCACAGAACTACCTCGTGTCCGGTTTCGGCGGACTCATAGGCTGCCGTCAGGATGCGCATCAGCTCAAGGCCGTCCTCAGCAGGAGAACGGCACTCCGCCTTGCCCAGAATGCAATCCACGTAATGGTTGATCTCATTATCAAACAGACCATTAAAGGACAGAGCTGTCTCTGCTTTCAGGCGGGTGTCGGTCATATAGCCGTTCTGAACACCGATCAGCTCCAGCTCCGGATCCAGCTTGGCGCCGCCCTTGGTGCCGTAGAATTCCATCGTACCGCGGTTATCGTCCTTCATATTCAGCGCAAAGGAGGTTTCCACATTCAGCACAGCGCCGTTGTCAAAGCGGATCATCGCCACCGCCAGATCCTCTACGTCGCACTTGTCGTTCTCCGAGGCGTCCACGGAGGAATACTCCACCTTGGTCTTCAGACCTGGACGGTTGCCCAGCTTATGGAAGGTGGCACCGTATACCGACACCGGCTTGGGATTGCCCATAGCGAAGCGGGCAAAATCGATGACGTGAACGCCCAGATCGATCAGGGGACCACCGCCGGAGCGAGCCTTGTCGCTGAACCAGCCGCCGGGGTTGCCGTTGCGGCGCAGATACGTAACCTTGGAATAGTACAGCTCGCCAAAATAGTCGCTGTCAATAAACTCACGCAGGATGGTCATATCGTTGCCGTAGCGGCGGACGAAACCGATCATCAGCAGCTTGCCGCTCTCCTCGGCAGCCTTGCACATAGCAGCGGCCTCTTCGGCGTTCATCGCCATGGGCTTCTCACACAACACGTGCTTGCCCGCTTTCAGGGCGGCGATAGTACAGGCCGCGTGAGCACAGTTCCAAGTGCAAACACTGACCGCATCCAACTCCGGCAGAGCCGCCATCATATCGTTGACATCGGTATACAGACGGGTGATGCCGTGCTGCTCTCCCTGACTTTTCAGCTGATCGGGATTGATGTCGCAAAAAGCGTACAGCTCCACCGCAGGGTTTTTACGATAGGCCTGAATGTGAGCCTGAGCAATACCGCCCACACCAATAATACCAACTTTGATCTTCTCCATGGTTTAACCCTCCTTGATAGTTTTACGCAGGAAATCCACCGCCAGCGCAATATCCGCAGCGGGATTGTTCCCTACCTCGCGCTCAATGGTCAGGAAACCCTTATAGCCGATGTCGTCCAACGCTCGCAGGTATTTGGGGAAATTCACCGCGCCGGTACCCAAAGGCAACTCTCGATACGACTCGTCCTCACCAATGTCCTCCGGCAGCGGAATGTTGGCGTAAATATTATTGGGGTCGTCCCGACGGATCATTACGCCGTCCTTAGCGTGAGTATGCACGATATAATCCTTTAGGATGTACACCGACTCAGCCGGATCCTCGCCAATACACATAGCCAGATTGGCGGGGTCGAAGTTGACGCTGACGCCCTTGGAGTTCAGGCTGTCCAAGAAGCGGCACAGCACCGCAGCCGGCTCGGGACCGGTCTCTACCGCAAAGTGAGCGCCGACGCTGTCCGCATACTCCGCCAGCTCACGGCAGGCCTTAGCCATAATCTCAAAGCGGGGATGATTGGGGTCCTCCGGCACCACACCAATGTGGGTGGTGACGATGTTCGTGCCCAGATCCAGCGCCAGATCCACAATGCGCTTGGATTTCTCCACCAACGCAGGGTTGCGCTCCGGATCGGTAAAGCCCCGACCCAGATCGCCGCACAGAGCGGAGAATTTCAAGCCGTAGCCCTCCTCCACCAGTTTGCGCAACTCGCGACGCTTGGCGGCATCCATCTCCTCAGGAGAGGTGGCACCATAGGTGGCGTACATCTGCATGCCCTGTACCCCCAGCTTGGCGGCAGAAGCAATAGCCTCTTCCAAAGGCAGACGGAACGAATCAACGATGACTCCGATAGGAAAACGATACATAGTTTTGCTCCTTTCTTGATGGATTTTGCCTATTGCATTTCCATTGTTTGTATTATATAATACAGATGAGCAAATTTCTATCGTGAATATTGCGCTATATTTGTATTTTTTTGCTTTTTTAGGAGGTGTGATATGTCCAACGCCGTTTATGAGCACCACCCGTATGAGAATCCTCAGCTCCCTTTTCTCTGCCATCGGGATAAAATTCAACGTGCCGACTTCTTCACCTTGCACTGGCACGAACATTTGGAATTTCTTCATGGGCTGTCCGGATCGGCTCAGGTAGGCATACTCCGCCACCCACTGGAAACAGGGGATGTGGTAGTAATCAACTCGGGAGAACCTCACAATGTATCTTCCTTCACCGAAGCGGTCTACGATTGCCTGATTGTGAATGCTTCCTTTTGCAGAGAAAACGGTCTAGACGCTGAAAGCGTGTATTTCTCCCCCTCCATTAAAGACCCGGAGGCAGGACGACTTCACGCAGAAGCCTGTGCCGCTCTTCGGGCAGAAGGCCCGTTACAGGTGTTGCGCGCCCGCATGGCAGTACTCCAATTTCTCCTTTATCTGTGTGAACATCACACTACTGACCGTCAACTGTATGTGGACAACACCTCCTCCGAAGCCATTAAGAAGGCGGTACGCTACATACGCCGTCATTACGGGCATCCCATTACTCTGGATGATGCCGCTGCTGCTGCCGGCCTGAGCCGCTACTACTTCACCCGCGAGTTCCGTCGGGTGACCGGCCAGAGTTTCGTACAATATCTCAACGCTCTGCGGTGCGAAAAAGCCATCCCGCTCCTACACAGTGGCCGCTCGGTTACCGAGGTGTGCTACACCTGCGGATTTCGAGATCTGGCGTATTTCTCCAGAACTTTCAGCAAGATCACCGGTCAGTCACCCTCGTCTTTGCGTCACACTTCTTCCGTGACCTGACAGTCACGCAGACACTGCGTTGACAACCGACACATGAACAAATATAAATGAGAACATTGTAGTGGTAAAGGGTTTTTATTATGACTGAAACTTGGATCTGGTTACCGCAAGAAATCTATCCCGAACGGCAAACCACCCGCATCTGCGCCTTTGACGGCAGAGAAGACATTGGACATTATTCCGTAGCAGAGTTCATCAAATCCTATGTCTTCGACAAAGAAATCAAACGTGTGGACCTACGATTTAGCGGCGACACCACCTTTGACTTGTACTGCAACGGTGCCTTTGTCGCCACCGGCCCCACCTGCGTGGGCGGCGATTTCATCTGCAATGATGTGCCCCGACCCAATTTTTACGCCACGGAAACCGCCATCACCTCTGCGGGCAACACCCTTAATTTCTATGCCCGCGTCAAGATGATGCCGGTGCGCATCTGCGACTATTCCAAAACCCACGGCGGTTTTATGCTGAGCGGTACCGTCATTTTCTCCGACGGCAGCACCGCTCGGATCACCACCGATGAAAGCTGGCAGTGCCGCTACAACGGCGCCTATCATCGTCCCAACTGTTTTGACGGGCGCATCGCCCCCGACCCCTATGTGGCGGCACAGGTGACCGAGGATATTTGGCACGCGGACACGGCGCCCCTGCCACCTCGCGCGGAAACTCTCCTGACCCCCGAGGACGGGCACATACATCTTGCTCCCCACGAAGAAACCTCCGTCATCCTGCCGCTGGATATGGTATATGCGGGTTTCCTGAGTCTCTCTGCCGAAGGAGACGGCACCGTCGTCATCGGCATCAACTTCCGCGAACTGGAAGAAAACGGAGACTATGAAGAGGTGATTCTGCAAGGCAATCAATCCTATCGAGGACTGGAACTGCATTCCGCAGGCAATCTGAAAGTTTATCTGCGCAACGATTCGGACTCCGCCTCCCGTGTGACCGTAGAATTTATTAATACACACTATCCCGCCCCCTACTGCGCAGTAACCAAAACCAATGATGAACTGCTTAACAAGGTGCTGGAAGTGTGCGCCCACACGCTCAAACAATGCCGTCAGACCATTCACCTGGACAGTCCTCGCCACTGTGAGCCGTTGGCCTGCACCGGCGACTACTACATTGAAAGTCTGATGACTGCTTTCTCCTACGGCGATATGACGCTGGCTTCGTTGGATGTGGTGCGCACCGCCCTGTTGTTAGAGCAAAATGATGGACGTATGTTCCATACCACGTATAGTCTCATTTGGGTGCGGATGCTATACGACATGTACCGTATTACCGGCGACAAGAGTCTGCCGACACAATGCGAAAAAGCGCTGGATCTTCTGCTAAATCGCTTCGCCACCTACATCGGGGATACGGGTTTGATTGAAAATCCGCCCGATTATATGTTTGTGGATTGGGTGTATGCCGATGGCTATTCTATGCACCATCCCCCCAAGGCGCTGGGACAGACCTGTCTGAACATGTTCTACTTTGATGCCCTGAAATGGGCCGGGCTTATCTATGACGAATTGGGACGCCCCGCCGACGCCATTCTCTGTGCCGAGAAGCGAAGTGCGTTGCGCACCGCCATCAACACACATCTATACGACAAAGAGCGAGGACTCTATTGCGAAGGCCTCAACACCCCCTCACCGGAGTCGTTGGTCTGCTATAACCTGCCCCAAAACACCGACAAACGGTATTTCCGCAAACAAGGCAATATTCTGGCCATCTACACAGGGGTGTGCGACGACACCATCGGGCGCGCCATCCTAAAAACCATTATGGAAGATGGTTGTGATGGCGATTATCAGCCCTATTTCGCCCACTATCTGCTGGAAGCTATCTATCGGTTAGGAATGCGGGACACCTACACCATGCCGGTGCTGGATCGCTGGCGCGCTCCCATACTGGAATGTGACAAAGGGCTGGTAGAAGGCTTTATTCCGCCTGAGCAGGGATACGTATTCGACCACAGCCACGCCTGGGGCGGCACTCCCCTCTATTCCCTGCCTAAGGCCCTTCTGGGATTGGAAATTCTCGCCCCTGCCTACAAGGAGATCGCGCTGAGCCCCTCTCTTCTGGGACTCAAACAAGCTCACGTGGAACTGCCCACCCCCTACGGAGTGTTGGTCTGCGAAATGGAGGAAGGCCAAGAACCTCGTATCACCTATCCCGATGAAATGACCGTCCACCTGCGATAAAAGGAGCACAACATGGATATTCCGAAAAACAATCTCCAAGGGGATTACGTGTATAAGAACACCCCGCAACGAGATCTGCAACTCACCTTTTTACCACCGCTTGCCAATATGTACGACAAAGCCCCTCTGTATTTTGTCATCCCCGGCGGCGGCTGGTGGGAAGAAAGCCGCGAAGGAATGCTGAACTTCTGCCGCGAATCGATAGAGCCGTTGCGCAAGGCCGGTTTTGCCGTGGTGAGCATCGATTATCGAGTGGTGCCCGAAGGGGCGCTGTTGGAAGACATCCTCATTGACTGTTTCGATGCGCTGCGCTACGCGGCACTGCACGCGGACACCTTTCGCATCGATAAAGAGAACATTTGGCTGGCAGGCCATTCCGCAGGCGGTCAGTTGGCGCTAATGCTGGGACACGGACCCAAAGACGGTTTTTGCTGTGACACCTCATGTAACGCGGACTATACCGTGCGAGGTGTAGTGGCGCTTAGTCCCGTCACCGATTTGATGGACAAAAACAGTCTGCGCTTCGACCACAACTATATTTTCGGCGATCGGGACTGCCCCGATCTGCGGGAGCGCACCAGTCCCCTCTCCTATGCAACGGTACACAGCCCGGCCACCCTGCTGTGCGCAGGCACCAGCGACTACGTAGTATTTCCCAAGAATGCAGAAATGATGGAAGAACGGCTTAAAACCGTGGGGGCAGACGTAGAATTGATCTATTCCGTGGGTGGTGGCCACAGCTTTGAACAGATGCATCCCACCCTGCCGCCTCAACCAAATATGACGGGTATACAAGAAGAAGCGGTCCGTTTCATCCTGGACCGCATTTAAATGAGGAGTTTACTATGGAATTCTTAAAACCTTATGAGCAGGCTCATTACGTATACAAAAAGACTCCCGAGCGAGATCTGTATCTGACCTGTGTACAGCCCGCTAAAAAAGCAGGGGATAAAGCGCCCCTGTACTTTGTCCTACCCGGGGGCGGCTGGTACGTAGAGGAGCGTCTGGGTATGCTCAATTACGCCCGCGTTTCGGTTACCGCCCTGCTGGAAGCCGGCTTCGCGGTGGTCACCACCGACTATCGAGTCACCGAAGAGGGCGTATATCTGGCCGACATTGTCACCGATTGTTTCGACGCGCTCCGCTTTGTAGCGCATCACGCGGACGAATGGGGCATCGATCGGGATCGTTTCTTCATTTCGGGTCACTCGGCAGGCGCTCATTTGGCGCTGATGATCGGTATGAGCAAGGGGGACGCTTTTCGCACGACCGACTCCTACACAGACCCCTACACGGTACGTGGCATCGCCCCTATGAGCCCTATCACCGATCTGACTGACGAGGACGCTATGCGGTTCAAGCACGGCGTCTTGTACCAAGATCCTTCCGAAGAGGCTCAGCAACTGGTGAGTCCTCTCACTTACGCTAATGAGAACACCCCCGACACACTGCTGTGTGCAGGCACCAGCGACTACCACGTGTTGCCTCGTCATTCCGAGAAACTATTTGACAAGCTGGTGGCGGCCGGTGCCAACACCCGTCTTCTGTATTCCGTCGCGGGCGGCCACGGCTTCGAGCCGATGCACTACGGCGTAGAGCCGATCCCGGGTATGCCCGGTGTGCAGGAAGAGATTGCCAAGTTTATTCTGGAAAGAGCATAAAAAAGAGTCCGACCTATCGGTCGGACTCTTTTTTGTTAAAACACACCCAAAGCGATCAACACCTGCAAGGTGACGAAAGCGGCATAAATAACCAACAATGTCACGCCTTGCCAACGACGAAGTTTGCCCTTGGCTAAGGTGGGCAGGGTCATCAAGGCCATCACGCCCACCATTAAGGGAATCTCCACCAACTGAGAAGTGTTGAAGCCAAACAGCTTGCTTCCCTCAGGGACAACAAAGGGCGAAAGGGTAACGGCAGCACCGGATACCAACACCAAATTGAAAATATTGGCACCGATGATATTGCCCAAAGACAGAGCGCCGTGCCCCTTTGCTAAGGCCGTAACGGCAGTGACCAACTCCGGCAGAGAGGTACACAGTGCTACCACAGTAACACCTACCACCTCAGTAGGAATGCCCGCCATTGTGGCCAAGGAAACCGAAGAACCTTCCAGCATATCGGCACCCACAGCGATCAGTGCGGCACTGATTGCCAGTACAATCAAATCTTTCAATAAAGAACCGCCGGAAGCCTCTTCCTCTTCTTCCTTAGCTTGTACGGGGTTTTTGAACCCCTTGCGAATGGTCATCGTCATATAAATGCCAAATACTACCAGCATCACGATGCCCAACCAACGATCAAAGCGGCCGAAAATATAGGCCGCTACCAAATAAATGGCGGCAGAAGCAAAGAAAAACAGCACCGGCGTGACCAGCGTCTTCCGCTCTACAGGTGCAGGACGGATGGCAATGGTCAGCGCCGCGATCAAAGCCGTGTTGCAAATGATAGAACCGATGGCGTTACCATAAGCAATAGCGCCGTTTTGATTGACGGCGGCCGTCACGGACACCATCACCTCGGGAAGAGTGGTGCCGATAGACACCACGGTAGCGCCGATGATGATTTCAGGAACGCGGAATCTCTTGGCAACCCCCACTGCGCTGTCCACAAACCAATCGCCGCCCTTAATGAGCAACAAAACACCCGCGGCGAACAAAAGCAACGAACCCCATAAACCATCGGTCAGTCCGTTGTACCACGCGAAAAATTGTTGAAACATCGTGAATTCTCCTTCTGTGTAATTCTATGTTTAGGAATCAATCGTGTTTCTTAATTATGCCATAAGATTTAAGCACAGTCAACCTTGAATTGTGCACAAATCTATGATATATTTGGAGAAAAGCGAGGTGCATTGCTATGGACTTTCTGAAAATCGCACAAACGCGGCAGTCCTGTCGCCGCTACGACCCTGCCCGTGAGGTGGAAAAGGAGAAATTGGACGCTATACTGGAAACGGTGCGCCTGGCACCCTCCGCCTGCAACGGACAGCCCTATCACCTGACCGTGTGTCGAGGAGATACCGCCAGACAGGTAGCTAAGGCCACAACGGGTATGGGCCTCAATACGTTTGCCGCCGAGGCGCCGATGCTCATCGTCCTGTCCGAGGAGCCCTACACCAAGACCGCCGCCTTGGGAGCGAAAGTCAAGGGTAACGACTATCGCTCCATCGATATCGGTATCGCCGCAGCCTATCTCACAGCAGAAGCCACCGCACAGGGTTTGGGTACTTGTATTTTAGGGTGGCTGGACGACAAAAAGATCCGTCAGATCTGTGGCCTGGAGCATCCCGTGCGGCTGGTTATAACCGTCGGCTACGCCGCCGATACTCCGCGGGAGAAAAAACGGAAAAAAGTCGAAGAATTGGCCAGTGAAATCGAATGATGAAACAGCCGTCTCACAAGGCGGCTGTTTTCGTTCCAAGATTATACAAAAGGTTGTTTTGCAACAACAGGAAAGTTGTGTATTTTTCAACTTGCTTTTCTTGATATAGAGGAGTATAATCAAAACGCTTTTAAAAGATTGGTTTGAAAGAAGGCCTTTATATGCAAATGCTGTTGAGCTTGTCGGTGGCTCTGTTCGCCGGCTTGATGCTCTCCCGTCCCGCTAAAATGCTGAAACTCCCCGCCGTCACCGCCTATCTGGTGGCCGGCATCCTTGTGGGTCCCTACGTGCTGGGGCAGTTAGGTATCCCCGGCTTGGGCTTTGTCAGTATGGCGGATATCAAGACGTACAGTCTGCTCAGCGACGTGGCTCTTGGCTTCATCGCCTTCTCTATTGGTAACGAATTCCGTCTGGCGACCCTCAAACAAACTGGCCGTCAGGCTACTGCCATCGGCATTTTACAGGCGGTGGCCGCCACCATTCTGGTGGATGCCGCTCTCATCGGTCTACACTTTCTCATTCCCGACAAATTACCCCTACCCAGCGCCATCGTGCTGGGTGCCGTGGCCTCCGCCACTGCGCCTGCCGCCACCCTAATGGTGGTGCGTCAGTACAAGGCCAAAGGCCCCCTCACCGATATTCTGCTGCCCATCGTGGCCCTGGACGATGCGGTGGGTCTGGTGCTGTTCGCCGTGTCCTTCGGCGTGGCCAAGGCCCTCATCAGCGGCCAGGTGGATGTGCTGTCGGTGGTGCTGGAGCCCATCCTGGAAGTGGTGCTCAGCCTGGTGCTGGGTGCCGTTATGGGTTTTCTGTTCAGCTTTTTCGAGCAGTTCTTTCATTCCCGCTCCAAACGACTGGCTATGTCTGTAACCTTCGTATTGCTGACGGTGGCTCTGTCCATGGTGCAGTTTGAGGTGGGCGGCGTGCATGTAGCTTTCTCCTCGTTGCTGGTATGTATGATGCTGGGCACCATTTTCTGTAATGTGTGCGATTTCTCCGAAGAACTGATGGATCGGGTGGACCGCTGGGTAGCTCCCGTCTTCATCCTCTTCTTCGTCATCAGTGGCGCTGAATTGGAATTGAACGTATTCCGCGATCCCGTGATCGTGTGCGTGGGTCTGGTATATATCCTCTTCCGCTCCTTTGGTAAATATTTTGGCGCCAATCTCTCCGCCCGTGGGGTCAAATGCGATCCTAATATCGTCAAATATCTGGGCATCACCCTGCTGCCCCAAGCCGGTGTGGCACTGGGTATGGCCATCAAAGCGGAAGCCTTGGGTGAAGCGGGGCATGTGGTGGCCAATATCACCTTGTTTTCCGTACTTATTTATGAGCTGGTGGGTCCCTACCTCACCAAGCAGGCCCTGCTCCATGCCGGTGAAATCCGTCCCGAAGGCAAGACCAGTGCCCGCGATGAAGCTAAGAAAGCGATGGGAAATAAATAATGGGAAGCGCGTTGCCGAAAAGCAACGCGCTTCTCTATTGCTTTTTGTCGTAAATTGCACTATAATGAAGAAAATATAAACAAACGGAGGGTTTCACTATGTTTAAGCGCTTTTTAGTTTTGACCCTGTGTCTGACGCTGTGTGTAGGGATGTCCGCCTGCGGCGGCAGCAGCGAACATGACCGCCTGCTCCAAATGCTGGACGAACACGACTACACCGGTGCAGTGGAATATATTAACGGTCTGGCCTATGAATATGCGCAGGAAAACAACAGCGGCGATACCGAAACCTACGTCTACACCACCGCCTTGGTTGGTGAGTGGATACCCTATAACACCAAAGAGGGCGTGCAGGTTCCTAAGGTGGTCTTTAACGAAGACGGCACCTGCGCCATTGATGAAAACAACTACCTGTGGACGGTGCAATCCGAACAAACCACCAACCTATTTATTGAGATCTTGGATGGCGCCACCCGCGTGCACACCTTCTCCCTGAGCAAAGAAAAAAACGTGGGCAACATCATCGGTAGTAGCGGTGATATTGTGAAGGAAACCTGGATCACCTTCTATAACCCCGCTCACTTTGAAGTGGTGGAACTGACGGTGAACAATTGGAATGACTATATGGAAGATCAAGCGTATTTCTCCTATGCTTTGAACGAATTCAAAGAGGTTAAGGGTATCTGGGCCAACCGGCAATGGCGTCTGAAAGAAGCCTATTATTCCCACTTGTGGAGCAACCTCACCGACGTAGCGGTAGAATACACCCTCAACAGCGGCAATCAGTTCGCCCAGTGGGATCTGGCCACTAAGACCTGCACCCTGTCCGACCGCTATGAACTCCAGATGCAGGACGGCACCCCCCGCATCTACACCCACACCGAAAAGTTGGGCGGCTACGGTGACAGCTCCACCGAAGACCCCGATGATTCCTACTACGGTTATCGATATATGTCCTCCAGCGGCTGGACCAACGACAAAAAGGAGCAGTATTTCTCCAACTATTACACCAACGTACAGCTCACCCGCGTGCAGGGCAGCTTGTGGCTGGTGAAAGAGGACATCAAGAATCTGATCAAAACCGAAGAATAACGGATAATAAATATCCCCCTATTGCAGGGTTCTCCTTGCAATAGGGGGATATTGTTTTTAACGGAAGAATTTATTCACCACCGCCGGCGCCGTATACTTAGTTGCGCCATAGGTGTTGATAAGAGTATCCACAACCGGTTTGTAGGTGTCCTCAAAGGCCACGCTATGGTTGGAGATGAACACCACGGGAGTGTCATATCGCATCCAACCACGCATCATATTGCGGCAAACCGGACCGTTGAGCCGCGCGGTGTTGATTGCCCAACTGCAGGTCTCAATGACCGAGCAAACAATAAGATCGTAGTCACCGCTCTTAGCCAAACCGGCGGTACGCAGAGAAACAATCGGGCTGTACCGATTGCCCAAAATATCCACACAAGGACCAAAGGTCCAGTGATAGCCGGCGTTGATCGCCTCTTTAGCGGCGATAACGCCCATCTCATAGGCCAACATCTTATCTCCCGCTTCCGAGGCAGCTCGCATAGACGGAAAAGGAATGGCTCCCACGATCGCATCGCCGGCACCATTCTCCATATCCGCTACAATCAGAGCCCGGTTTTCCCGATCACGGTTGATTTTCTCTGCTACTTGATTGGCATACTCCGTGGTCGTGGGATGCACAAAAACCGTGTTGGTGTCTCTGGGCGGTGTCTGATCCGCGCCAATATTGGGGCAGAGCACCGCACGCAACAGCTCCTCTACGCTCATACTATCGATCTTTGCTCGAATTTCAGGATAATCTTTGATCCGATATTTCTCATTTTGCTCCTCATTCAAAACTGAAAACTAAAGGGCCCGCAAAAGGGCCCTCGCATGGTTTTCTTCATACACAACTCAATTTATAAACCACCCAAAAGGTCTTCCATAGAATATAGTCCCGCAGGCTTGCCAGACAGGAACTTGGCGGCAGTGAGGGCGCCTGCGGCAAACACACTGCGGGAGCCGGCAGAATGAGACAAGGTGAGCACTTCTTGCTCTCCTGCGAAATACACGCTGTGCTCTCCTACCACAGTGCCGCCGCGAAGAGAGGCGATGCCAATCTCCTTTTTATCCCGCTTCTGACGGCGGGCGTGACGATCGTAAGTGTATTCCGGCTCAAATGAGAGACCAGCCTTGGCGGCATCCGCCAGCATCAGCGCGGTGCCGGAGGGAGCATCCAGCTTCTGGTTGTGGTGCATCTCCACAATTTCAACGTCGTAGGTATCGCCCAGCACAGCGGCCGCCTTCTTGGTCAAAGCCGACAGCACCGCCACACCCAAACTCATATTACTACTAAAAAACACAGGCACAATCTGGGCCGCTGCTTTCACCGCCTCGATCTGCTCAGCGGTCAGACCGGTGGTGCACAGTACCAAAGGCAGACGATGCGCCGTCACATAGACCAGTTCCTCCTCCAAAGCCGCCGGAGAGGAAAAGTCGATAACCGCATCCGCCTCAGGGCACTCAGTCAGGGTAGCATACACGGGATAGGCAGCGGTGCCCGTCGCCATATCCACGCCGGCGACCACCGTGCAGTCCCGTGCAGGAGCCAACTCGGTCACCGCGCGACCCATACGGCCCAAACAGCCGTTGAGAATCAATTTCATAGGAAAAACTCCTTTACTTCACTAATCCGTGACGTCGGAGAAGGTCAGCCAATTTGTCAGCCGCTGACGATTCCATGGGATACAGAGGTAGACGGCACTCGCCCACATCCATGCCCATCCGATTCATAGCTTCCTTCACGGGAATGGGGTTCACATCCGTAAACAGGCCCTGCGCCAGATCCATCCATTGGAGGAACAGAGACAGGGAAGCCTCGGTATTGCCCTCCAACCACAGGCGGCAAATATCCCGTGTAACGGTGGGGGCCACGTTGCCCAGCACCGTAATAACACCCACGCCACCTACCGCCATCACCGGCACAGTCAGGTCGTCGTTACCGGAATAGATGGGCACCTCGCTGATGGAGGCCAGTTTTGCTGTGGCCGCCATATCAGGGGAGGCCTGTTTTAGACCCACCACCGTGTCGATATCCCGATACATCTGTGCCATGGTCTCCGGCTTGATGTCCAAGCCGGTACGGGAGGGCACGTTGTAGAGGATCAGCGGCAAATCGGTTGCGGCAGCCACAGTGGAATAATGAGCCACCAAGCCCCGCTGAGAGGTTTTGTTATAATAAGGAGTCACCAGCAAAAGACCGTCGGCACCCAGCCGCTTGGCCTCGCGGCAGGAATTGATGCAATGGTCGGTATCGTTGGAACCGGTACCGGCGATGATGGGGATGCGTCCCGCTGCGCGGCTGACCGCCACGCGAACGGCTTCCAGATGCTCCTCCATTTTTAGGGTGGGTGCCTCGCCGGTGGTGCCGCAGATAATCAAGGCATCAGAACCCATCTCCACATGCCAATCCACCAGCTCCTCGATCTTTTCATAATGGATGCTTCCGTCGGGGTGCATAGGGGTCACCAAAGCCACGCCGGAGCCGGTAAACAGGATCGGTTTACTCATACAATCGCCACCTTTCTGTCACATCAAAGCCAAATGTTACTGTCAGTATATGCGAGAATTAATCCATAAATCCGTCGGCGCACAAAAGCTCCGCCAACAGTACCGCGCCGCCGGCGGCGCCGCGCAGGGTGTTATGGGACAGACCCACAAACTTGTAGTCGTACTGGCTATCCTCACGCAAACGACCCAAAGACACGGTCATACCGCCCTCCAGATCGCGATGCAACTTGGTCTGAGGCATATTATCCTCTTCAAAGTATTTCAGGAAATGCTTGGGAGCAGAGGGAAGTTCCAGCTCCTGAGGACGACCGCTGAAGTTGTTCCAACGGGCGATGATCTCCTCCTTGGAGGGCTTATTCTCAAAGCGGACGAACACCGCCGCAAAGTGACCGTTGGTCACCGGCACACGCAGGCACTGGGCGGTAAAAGCGGGAGAGGTGGCGTTAACGATCTCGCCGTTCTCCATCTTGCCCCAAATCTTCAGAGGCTCCTGCTCGGATTTCTCCTCCTCACCACCGATATAGGGGATCACGTTGTCCACCATCTCGGGCCAGCGCTCAAAGGTCTTGCCGGCGCCGCTGATGGCCTGATAGGTGGTGACCAGCACCTCTTTGACGCCAAACTCATCCAAGGGGTACAGGGCGGGGACATAACTCTGGAGAGAGCAGTTGGACTTGACCGCCACAAAGCCCCGCTTGGTGCCCAGACGACTCCGCTGGTCGTGAATGATCTCTTCGTGCTGCCAGTTGAGCTCGGGAATGATCATAGGCACGTCGGGAGTGCCGCGATGAGCGCTGTTGTTAGACACCACAGGGCACTCCGCCTTAGCATACGCCTCTTCCAAAGCGCGGATTTCCGCCTTGGGCATATCCACAGCGCAGAAAATGAAATCCACCTGAGAAGCCACCGCCTCCACGTCAGAAGCATCCAGCACCATCATGTCTTTCATGGATTCGGGCATAGGAATATCCATCGCCCAACGGTTGCCCACCGCCTCGGTGTAGGTCTTGCCCGCGGAACGAGGACTGGCCGCCAGACAGGTGACCTTAAACCAGGGATGACCGTCCAGCAGGGTCATAAATCGCTGGCCCACCATACCGGTGCAACCGACGATACCCACGTTAAACTGCTTGTTCATAGAAAATCGACTCCTTTTTTGCGGAGAAATTCCATCGCCGCCTAAATTTGGGCAAAAAACCGTTGAAAAACCGCTGTGCATCCTATATAATAGACGGGATGAAACTGAATGGGTTGCGCTTTTCTGCCTATACACCCTCATTTTATCACCTTCGGCGGTGCATTGTCAACAACAGCCGTCCTATTTCCACAGAAAGACGAGTAATTTTCTATGCTGAGAAGTGATTTTTATTACAATTTACCCGAAGAGCTGATTGCCCAAGAGCCCATTGATCCCAGAGATGCAAGTCGCCTGCTGGTGATGGACAAGCAAACAGGCACCCTCATCGACGGCACTTTTCGGGATATTCAAAAGTTGCTGAAACCCGGCGACTGCCTTATCCTCAACGACAGCCGCGTACTTCCTGCCCGTCTGTTAGGAAAGCGGGTGGGCACCGGCGCCAATGTGGAGCTGCTGCTGCTCACCCCCCACGGAAACGACGTGTGGGAAGTGCTGGCCGGTCCCGGTCGCCGCGCCAAACCCGGTTATCTCCTCTCCTTTGGAGATGGTCTGCTGACAGCCGAAGTGCTGGAGGTGCTGGAAGGCGGTAATCGTCTGGTGCGTTTCTCCTATGAGGGCAATTTTTACGAGACCTTGGACAAGATCGGGCAGATGCCGCTGCCTCCTTATATCAAGAAACGGCTGGAAGATAAAGAACGGTATCAGACGGTGTATTCCAACGAATTGGGTTCCGCCGCTGCCCCCACCGCAGGATTGCATTTCACCCCCGAACTGCTTAACGAAGTACGCCAGATGGGGGTGGAAGTAGCCTTTGTCACTCTGCACGTGGGTCTGGGCACTTTCCGTCCTGTCAAGGAGGACGTAGTGGAAAACCACAAAATGCATTCCGAGCATTACGCCCTCTCGCAGGAAACCGCCGATGTGATCAACCGCACCAAAGCAAGGGGCGGGCGAGTGATCGGAGTGGGAACCACCAGTTGCCGCACCTTGGAAAGTGTGGGACTCACCGACGGCATCGTACAGCCTGCCGATGGTTGGACCGAAATCTTCATCTATCCCGGTTATGAATTTCAGGTGCTGGACGGGCTGATCACCAATTTTCACCTGCCGGAGAGCACACTCATTATGCTGGTGTCCGCCCTGGCAGGCTACGACCACACCATGAACGCCTACGAGCATGCGGTGGAGGAGCGATATCGCTTCTTCTCTTTCGGCGATGCGATGGCGATCCTGTAAACACGAGGAGAACAAATTTATGATGAAATTACTCAAAACCGAAGGCAAGGCGCGACGCGGTGAATTCGTAACCCCTCACGGCACGGTCCAAACCCCTGCCTTTATGAACGTAGCCACCAGCGCCGCCATCAAAGGTGGCATCTCCGCCCACGACCTTCGGGACGACCTGCGGTGTCAAGTGATGCTGTGCAACACCTACCATCTCCACGTGCGCCCCGGCGATACGCTGGTGCGAGAGATGGGCGGACTGCACAAGTTCACTGGTTGGGACGGCCCCATTCTTACCGACAGCGGCGGGTTTCAGGTATTTTCCCTCTCCACTCTGCGCAAAATCAAGGAGGAGGGCGTCCATTTCCGCTCCCATGTAGATGGTAAGAAGCTGTTCATCGGTCCCGAAGAAAGTATGCGCATCCAGTCCAATCTGGGCTCCACCATCGCCATGGCATTTGACGAGTGCGTAGAAAATCCCGCCAAATATAAATACTCGCTGGAATCCTGTCAACGCACTACCCGCTGGCTCAAACGGTGTCAGGAGGAGATGGCGCGGCTCAACAGCCTGCCCGACACCATCAATCCGAAACAGATGCTCTTCGGCATCAATCAAGGCTGCACCTATGAGGATCTGCGGGTGGAGCACATGAAAGAGATCGCCCAGCTGGATCTGGACGGCTACGCCATCGGCGGACTGGCGGTGGGCGAGCCCACGGCAGATATGTACCGCATCATCGAGGCGGTGGAGCCCCATATGCCGGGGGATAAGATCCGCTATCTGATGGGTGTGGGTACCCCCGAAAATATCATCGAGGCCGTCCACCGCGGTGTAGATCTGTTCGACTGCGTTATGCCCAGCCGCAACGCCCGCCACGGTCACGTCTTCACCTGGCAGGGACACCGCAACCTCATCAACAACAAATACGCCAACGATCCCCGTCCCATCGACGAGGAGTGCGACTGTCCCACCTGCCGCCGTTATTCCCGCAGCTACATCCGCCACCTGCTCAAGGCCGGCGAAATGCTGGGTATGCGGCTAACGGTACAGCACAATCTCTACTTCTACAACCGCCTGATGGAACGCATTCGCCAAGCTTTGGACGAAGGTACGTTTGAGGAGTTCTATCAGAAATACACCAATTTCCTAGACGTGCGAATCTAAACATTCCGTTAATTCTGCAAGAAAGGCTTGCACTTTTGGCAATTTGCGCTTATAATAGGATAATAATTATTTGTTTGGAGGTTTTTACTATGAATTTCTTTATGAATCTGCTGTCTACTGCTCCCGAGCAGGAGCCCGTCAACGGCGTGATGGCCGCTCTCATCCAGTTCGGTCCTCTGGTGCTGATCATTTTGGTAATGTATTTCCTGATGATCCGTCCCCAACAGAAGAAGCAGAAGGAAGAGCAGAAGATGCGCAACAGCCTGCGGGTGGGCGACGAGTTGACCACCATCGGTGGTATCAAAGGTCGCGTGGTCGCTATCAAGGACGACACCATCACCCTGGAGACCGGCTCCGACCGCACCAAAATGCAGTTTGAGAAATGGGCCATTCAGACCGTACACACCAAGCACGACGATCCCATCGACAACGACGACGATGACGACGATGATGACGATATCTAATCGTATCTCTGCATAATCCTTTCGCCCTACGCATACAGATGTAGAGCCGAGGAACCCCCCGGCTATGCCGCCATAGGGAGGAAGTCGTTATGAATCAACAACCCACTCGTTCTCCTACACAGCCGTGGATTCGTCCTTTGCTGTGGGGACTCTGTGTCGGGGTGCTGTGCTGCACCCTACTGCTCTTGTTGGCCGCGCTGCTAATTCGCTCGGTGGAGATCCCCCACGCAGCGGTGACCCCCATCGCTTTGGCGGCAGCTTCGGTCAGCGCCTTGGTGGCCGGATGGATCACCGCCGTCATTGCAGGACGGCGAGGTCTTCTGATGGGCCTTCTCTGCGGAGGTCTGCTGGCCTTGCTCCTACTGCTGGCCGGTCTAACCCGCACCGGTGACTTCGATGCCGGCTTTACCGCTCTGCGCACAGCACTTCTTTCCGTTGCAGGCGCTATCGGCGGTATTCTGGGTGTCAATCGTAAACGACGCTGAATGAGGCGGAGTAGGCCCGACCGATTTTGGCCGGCCTGCTCCGCTGTTCTTTTACAAAAATACCGTTCTATTTTTCCGCTCCACCGCATAGTCTGTGGCGGAGGGATGCCTATGAAACGGACAACCACCCGCCGCCGGCGGGAAATGAAGCAATTTCTCAGCGACAATCGCCGCTTATTCCCCTTTGTGGGCTTGTTTATCGGCGGTACCACCATCGGGGTAACGGTATATCTCACCGCTCACCCCTCGGATAGCCTGATGCAGTCGCTGTCCGGTTCTATGCCCGCCCCTGCCAATCCCGGGGAATGGCTCAGTGCCCTGTGGGAATGCTGCTTTTCTCCTCTACTGCTTTTAGGGGCGCTGTATCTGTTGGGGCTGTGGGCATGCGGTGCCCCCTTCATCCTCGCCGTCCCTTTATTCCACGGGTTGGGGTTGGGACTGATTGAAGCGTATTACTATTCCACCGGTCTGAGCGGGATAGCCACTGTGGTGACTCGCATAATGCCTGTCGGCCTGCTCACCGCCGCCGTACTGACTATGGCCGGTGCTGAGAGCCTGCGCCTATCCCTTTGCCTGAGTCGGCAGTTGCTTCCCTCGGGAGAACGGGACGAAGTGATCGGTTCTTTTCGTTTGTATAATCTGCGGTATCTGCTGTTTGCGGGGGTGACCCTGCTCATAGGACTGCTGGACGTTTTCTTACACTATCGGATTTCATAAAAGGAGTGGACTTTCCTTGGCTGGATTTTTAGGTTTTTTTAATTATGACAAAGAGGGACCCGGCGTAGAGAAAAATGCCCCCAAGAAGCGCCGCTTTGTCGTGTTCTTTGAACTCTACGGACGTAAGTTCTGGAAGCTGATCTGGGCGGGGCTTTTATGGTTGGCAGTCAGCTTGCCTGTGATCACTCGCGGCTGGGCGGACGCGGGTCTTACCTTCATCTCTCGCAATTATTCCCGCGAGAAACACGCTTTCATTCGCGAAGATTTCTTTGAGACCATTCGCAAGAATCGGGGCCCCGCCCTGATTATCGGCATTATCAATCTGCTGATCACCGGCGTGTTGTTGTTCAATATTTTCCTGTATCTGTTCGGCACCATGCCGCAACTGTACGTACTGTTGGGCGTCAAGCCCGACGCACTCCCCGAGCCTATGGAGATGCAGCTGTTCGACCTGATCATTTTGGGCGTGTCCCTGATGGGATTTGCGGTGTTTGCGTGGATGAAATACTACATTCCCTTCCTGCTTATCACCTTCAAACTCAAAATCAAGCAAATCTACAAGAATTCGTTTCTGTTCGCCATTGTGAACCTGAAGACCAATCTGCTCATCTCGATCATTTTGATTCTTGTCTACGGTGGTCTGATCGGTCTGGGTGTTTTGGTGAACAATACGCTGGTACAGGCGGCAGTGGTGATCCTTTTCCTGGCGGTAGTGCCGGGCTTCCGCTCTTTCCTGATCCAATTCTGCATCTTCCCCGCCATCAAGAAGTTGATGATTGACCCATATTATGAGAACAATCCCGACGCGGACAAGCAGGCGCGGTTGGACCTGAATCTGGACGTAGCGGAAACCGCCCCCGAGGAAGGCGTGGCTGCCGAATCGGCCACATCCGTGGAAGAGCCTATTTTCAGCGACACGGTGCCCACTCCCGATCCGGAGCCCGTCCATATCCCTCGCCAATATTCCGAACGGGAGATGCGGCGATTTAACAACCGCATCCGCTCTGCCGAGGACGATGACGATACCATCTAATGAGGAGGAATCGCTATGCCGCTTGAATTTTATATAATCACCGCCGTGTTGGGCTTGCTGTTGGGTGCCTTGCTGATCGTGGTGCTTATCCGTCTGGCGGCACTGCGCCGTCAGCAGGACGATCGCTCCGCTCTGCTCCGTTTAGAGGAACAGTTGAATCGCCTACAAAAGGAAATGTTGGAGGAACAACGGGCAAGCCGCAAGGAGAGCCACGAAGCCATCCAACAGAGTATGCAAAATATGAGTCAGGTGCTGCTCACCGCCCAAACCGGTGCCAACACCGCCATCAACGAGAATCTGGAAAGTATCCGCAAGGCTATGACCACCCAGTTAAGCGGTATCCGCGAGGAAAACAACCGCCAATTAGAGCAAATGCGCCAGACGGTGGATGAAAAACTGCAAAAGACCCTTAACGACCGCATCACCCAGTCCTTCCAGTTGGTCAACGAGCGATTGGAACAGGTGTATGCAGGTCTGGGTGAAATGAAGAATCTGGCCAGCGGCGTAGGGGACCTGAAAAAGGTGCTGTCCAACGTGAAAACCCGTGGCGTGCTGGGCGAGGTGCAATTGGGCGCCATTTTGGAGCAGATCCTCTCCCCCGAACAATACGAGGCCAACGTAAAGACCCGTCCGGGCACCACCCACTATGTGGAATACGCGGTTAAGCTGCCCGGTGCCGACGAAGGCACCGTATGGCTGCCCATCGACGCCAAGTTCCCGGTGGACGCCTATGCTCACCTGCTGGATGCCTACGACACCGGTGATTCCGACGCGGTCAAGGCCGCCGGCAGCATTCTAGAGCAGCGCATCCGCGCCTTTGCACGGGATATTCGAGACAAGTACGTGGCGCCCCCCCACACTACCGACTTCGGTATCATGTTCCTGCCCATTGAGGGCCTGTATGCCGAGGTGGTACGGCGGGGGCTTATCGAAGTCCTGCAAAACGAGTATCACATCAACATCGCCGGTCCCACCACTATGGCCGCTCTGCTCAATAGTCTGCAAATGGGCTTCAAGACCCTGGCCATTCAGAAGCGCTCCGGCGAGGTATGGAAGCTGCTGGGGGCGGTCAAGACCGAATTTGATAAATTCGGCTCCGTGGTGGAAGCCGCTCAGCAACGACTGGAACAGGCAAACAACGAGCTGGACAAGCTGGTGGGTGTGCGCACCCGTCAGATCCAGCGCCGTCTGGCCAACGTGACCAGCCTCACCGACGGCGAAGCCGCCGCCCTGCTGGACAGCGGCGATACAAGCGCCGAATAAGGAGAACCGCATTATGGAACAGAAGAAAATCGATCGTATCAATGAACTGGCCCGCAAGAAAAAGACCGAAGGCTTGACCTCCGCCGAATTGGAGGAGCAAGCCGCCCTGCGCGCCGAATACATCGCCGGTTTCCGTGCCAGTCTTACCGCCCAGTTGGACAACACCGTGGTGGTGGACCCCGACGGCAACCGCACCCCCGTCAAGCGTAAGACAACCCTTTCCTAACCCATCACAAGGAGGAATATACAATGGATAAACTGCTGAAACTGCTCAACACCAATGCCCGTCTCACCGATGCTCAGATGGCGGTAATGCTGGACGCCACCGAAGAGGAAATCCGCGCCGCCGTGGTCGCCCTGGAAGCCTCGGGTGTGGTACGCGGCTACAAGCCCCTCATTGACTGGGAGAAAACCGGCGAAGAGGTGGTCACCGCTATCATCGAGCTGAATATTGCCCCCAGCAAGGACGAGGGATTCGACGGCATTGCCCGAACCATTATGGAGTTTGAAGAGGTGGAGGGTCTGTCCCTGATGAGCGGCGGTCACGACCTGATGGTCACCGTCAACGGTCGCACCTTTAAGGACGTGGCTATGTTTGTGGCAAAGCGACTGTCCTCCTTGGACGGCGTACTGGGTACCGCCACCCATTTTGTGCTGAAAAAATATAAAGAGCGGGGCGTCCTGTTTGAGGACGAGGAACGAGACGAGAGAGGCAACGTATGAACTACGACAAATTAGTGAACCGGACGCTGGCGGAGATGAAGCCCTCCGGCATCCGTAAGTTCTTTGATATTGCCGCCGAGATGGAGGACGTAATCTCTCTATCGGTGGGCGAGCCGGATTTTTCTACCCCGTGGCATATTCGGCAAGAAGGTATTCACACCCTCGAAAAGGGGCGCACCTGGTACAGCCCCAACGCGGGTCTGCTGGCCCTGCGTGAGGCCATTGCCTCCTATGTGAAACGGCATAGCGGTATGGTATACGACCCCAAGAGCGAGGTGCTGGTGACGGTGGGTGGCAGCGAGGCCATCGATCTGTGTCTGCGCGCGCTGGTCACTCCCGGAGATGAGGTGCTCATCCCCGAACCCAGCTTCGTTTGCTACGATCCCTTGACCCGTATGGCGGGCGGTGTGCCGATACCGGTGGTCACTAAGGCAGAGGACTCCTTTCGGCTGAAAGCAGAGGCGGTGGCCGCTGCCATCACCCCCAAGACCAAACTGCTGATCCTGCCCTTTCCCAACAATCCCACCGGTGCCATTATGCCCCGTGAGGAGTTGGAGGCGCTGGCGCAGGTGCTCCGCGGCACCGACATTATGGTGCTGTCCGACGAGATCTACGGTGAACTGACCTATGGTCGTGAGCACGTAAGCATCGCTTCCCTGCCGGATATGCAGGAGCGCACCGTACTGATCTCCGGTTTCTCCAAAGCCTTTGCCATGACCGGCTGGCGCTTAGGCTATGCCTGCGGTCCCGCACCGGTGATGAAGTTGCTTACCAAGCTCCATCAATACGCCATTATGTGTGCTCCCACCACCGCCCAGTACGCCGCCATCGAGGCTATGAACAACGGGGACGGGGACGTAGAAAAGATGCGGGGCGAATACGATATGCGCCGCCGTCTGATCGTGGATGAGCTCAACAAGCTGGGGCTGACCTGTTTCGAACCGGAGGGGGCCTTCTACGTATTTCCCTCCATTCAGTCCACCGGACTGACCTCGGAAGAATTCTGCCGCCGTCTGCTGGAAGAGAAGCACGTAGCGGTGGTGCCCGGTAACGCCTTCGGCGATTCGGGCGAGGGCTTTGTGCGCATCTCTTACTGCTATTCCCTGAAACATATCACCGAGGCGCTGCGCCGCATCGCCGCCTTCTTAAAGGAGAACGGATTATGTCAGTAACCGTCCACGCGCCGGCCAAGATCAACCTGACTCTGGACATTGTGGGCACCCGCGAGGACGGGTATCATCTGTTGGAGAGCATCTTTCAATCGGTGAGCATTTACGACACCGTCATCGCTCGTAAGCGGTGGACCAAGGGCATTGCCCTCAACGCCCCCGCCTGCGAGTGCCCCGTGGAGAAAAACACCGCCTATAAGGCGGCGGTGGCTTTCTTCGCATATACGGGACTGAACAAGGGTGTGCATCTGTCACTCGCTAAGCGCATCCCCACCCAAGCGGGAATGGGGGGCGGCTCCGCCGATGCGGCAGGAGTGCTGGTGGCGCTGAATAAACTGTTTAAAACCAATTTGAGCACCGCGCAACTCTGCGAAATCGGTTTGACGGTAGGAGCGGACGTGCCCTTCTGCATTGTGGGCGGCACCGCCTACGTTACCGGTATCGGTGAGAAGATACGACCCCTGCCGCCGCTGCCCGACTGCTTTATCGTCATCGCTCAACCTGCCGAGGGCATCTCCACCAAGGAGGCCTACGCCGCGGTGGACAACGCTCAGATCCTTGACCGCCCCGACAACACCGCCGCTATCGCCGCTCTGGAAGTCGACGATCTCAATGGTGTGTGCCGGCAGACGGTGAACGTGTTCGAGTCCGCCACTCGGTTGGAGGGGGTCAAGGACATTCGCCGTCGGATGGAGGCCTTCCATCCACTGTGTAGCCAGATGACCGGCAGCGGCAGTTGTGTATTCTCCGTTTTTACCGACCGCGATGCCGCAACGGATTGCGGGTTGGCTTTACAAAAAGACTACCCTACGGTCTTCGTATGTCGGCCCTGCACCGGCATAATTTAACCGGCCCGCATAAACAAGTTGAAAACCGCCCACACTGTCTCTACACGACAGAAAGGGCGGTTTTTTATTTATGCAGATACGAAAGAATGTGTGGCTACGGGCCACGGTAGGTGGGATGGTGCTGTACCTTCTCCTGTCCATCGGGGCGCTGTACGGGCAGTGCGAGGGGGTGCGCGAGAACGTGGTGCGCCTGCACATTTTGGCGCATTCCGACTCCACGGAGGACCAGACCCTCAAATTAAAGGTGCGGGATGCGGTGGTGGCCGCCGCGGGAGAATGGCCGCCCACCGTCTCTGCCGCCGAGACCATGTCCCGCGCCGAAAACGACCTATCCCGCTTGCAGGCGTTGGCACAGCAGACGGTGACCGCGGCAGGGTATGACTATCCCGTCAAAGTGGAGCTGACCCGTATGTACTTCACCACCCGTCAATACGACACCGTCACCCTGCCTGCGGGCATGTACGATGCCGTGCGGATCACCATCGGCGAGGGACGGGGGCAGAACTGGTGGTGCGTGGTGTATCCGCCTCTGTGCTTGGGCGCCGCCGCGGATAAGACCTCATCCGCCGATTTCTTTAACCCCCGACAGGCTGCTCTTCTGAGCGGCGGGGAGCGCTATATCCTACGTTTCAAGGTGGTGGAATGGTTCGAAACCTGGTTGCGTATTTTTGAAAGAAACGGGTAAAATAAAAAAGTGAAAAATTTTTAATTTTGGTATTGACAAAACGGAAACCATAGTGTATTATAGTCAAGCGGTTTGCAAGAACTGCGGTGACAAGCACCTCTAGCTCAGTTGGTAGAGCACCTGACTCTTAATCAGGGTGTCCAGGGTTCGAGTCCCTGGAGGTGCACCATTATATGGCCCGTTGGTCAAGTGGCCTAAGACTCCGGCCTCTCACGCCGGCAACAGCGGTTCGAATCCGCTACGGGTCACCATTTCGTCTATTTCGCAGGAAACTGCATATAATAGAATAGTCGGTGCTGATGGCGGTGAGGGTCCACCCGTTCCCATTCCGAACACGGAAGTTAAGCTCACTTGCGCTGAAGATACTTGGCGGGAAGCTGCCAAGTCGGATCGTAGCCATGTCGTTCTGTGAGCCAAG
>JAZNJO010000034.1:0-30127 GCA_045578085.1 Acutalibacteraceae bacterium
GGCCGCCCGATTCGGGCGGCCCTTTCTCGTTGTATCAACTATTACAGATCGCTGAAGAGATCCTGCTCGTACTCGCCGGCGGCGTACAGCTCCTTAAAACTGGCGATGACCAAATCCTTGTCCTCAGCATAGGTGACGCCGAACCACTTATCGGGGGTGGGCAGCACCTTCACCGACACCTTGTCCTCTTTCAGCAGGTTGCCGATATGGATGGGCAGCAGATACTCCGCCTTCAGGGGGTTATGACCAATACCGTTCAGGAAGGTGACAAAGCCCTCCTCCAGCAGGGTCAGGTAGTCAGGGGTCAGACCCCAGAAATTCATAGACACAGCGCCGTCCGCATCCAGAACGGTATCGCCGGTGGCGGCACCGCCGTCGGCAGTCTTCACAATGTCGGAGGTCTCCACCACGTCGGTGAGATAGCCCTCGGCATTGACCTTGCACACGCCACGGGTCACACCGCCGTTGTCGCTGAGGGTATTTTTCAGTTGGAAACCGGCCATACAGAAGTTGGTATCCTTGGCATCGGTGGTGAGGAAAGCGTGCAACTGCTTAAATGCCTCTTTGCCGTAATAGTCGTCGGCATTGATGACCGCGAAGGGCTCGGTGAGCAGATCCTTGGCCACCAGCACCGCCTGACCGGTGCCCCAAGGCTTGGTACGACCTTCGGGAACCTCATAGCCTTCAGGCAGTTTGTCCAGACTCTGGAAGGCATAGCCTACCTCCACGCCCTTGTCGGCGCACATAGCCTCGATACGGTTGCCAATGATCTCGCGGAAATCCGCCTCGATGTCCTTACGGATGATAAAGACAATCTTGTTAAAGCCGGCCTTGATGGCATCGTGGATGGAATAGTCCATAATGATCTCGCCGTTGGGACCCACGGGGGCCAACTGCTTGATGCCGCCGCCGAAACGGGAACCGATGCCCGCCGCCATAATCAACAAAGTGGTTTTCATAGTTATTTCCTCCTATATGTAGGTTTTCAGACCAATTTATCCACACAAACGCCGCCGTAAGGACGGATGTTCAGCACGTGGCAAGAACCCTCGCCGAACACCTGCTCAATGGTGGTCTTAAAGGTGTCCAGCTTATCCAGCGGCACAAAATTCTGGGTGGTGCCGCCGAAACCGCCGCCGTGAACACGCCATGCGCCTGCGCCCTCCAACAGTCGCTGAGCCAGCGCCAGTGCCAAGGACATGCTCTGCTCCTTCACGTCGCCGGTGGCATACACATTCTGCAAATACTGGAAGGAAGAATTACCCGAAGCGATGATCAGTTTCTTGAAGCCCTCGAAATCGCCGTCACGTAGTGCCGCCACCTGCTCGGTGACACGGTCGTTCTCCTGCAAGAAGTGGATGGCACGCAACACCGCGCGGTCGCCGTGTTCCCGACGCAGGGCGGTAATATTATCCAGCAACGCCTCCATAGAGGTCTGACGAAGCACCGGCACGCCCAAGGTTGCAGCCACTGCCTTCATCTCGCCGGGCACTGCTGCGTACTCGTGGGTCAAATCTGCGTGGTCACCGCCCACGTCCACAATGCACAGAGCGTGACCCGTAGCGGCGAAGTCCACGTCCACCTTCTCGATGACGGGGTTGGCGGGATCCGCAAAATCGATGGTGATGATATTACCCACCGAAGAGGCCATCTGATCCATCAGGCCACAGGGCTTGCCGAAATACACATTTTCGGTGTACTGGGCGATCTGGGCGATCTCCACCGCACTGACACGCCCCTCGTTATACAGATGATTGAGAATCACACCGATGAGCACCTCGAAAGCGGCGGAAGAAGACAGGCCGCTGCCTTTGAGCACGTTGGAGGTAGCGTAGGCATCAAAGCCGCCAATGGCATAGTCCAGATCGGCAAAGCGGGCCGCCGTGCCGCGGATGAGTGCAGCAGAGCCGTTCTTCTCGCTCTCCACCGGCAACAATTCGGTTATATCCACCTCAATGAGGGGATAGCCCTCGGACTGCATACGAATGCCACCATCGGTGGGACGCACAACAGCGATCACGTCCAAGTTAACGCTACCTGCCAGCACACGACCGTAGTTATGGTCGGTATGGTTGCCACCGATCTCTGTGCGGCCGGGGGCGGAAAACAGTTGCAGATCCCCCTCATCTCCATAAGTGGCTACAAAACCATTGACCGCATCCACGTAACGCTGACGCTGGGTCTCCACGTTCTCGGCACCATACAGCGCAGCAAAAGCCGTATCGTAACCGCCGCTGCGAATCTTCTCAATTAGAATTTGTGCAGACATAATTCTCTTCCTCTCTGTGTATGACACTATTCTACCTATCATTATATTGCAACCATTTTAAAAGTGCAACCCTTTTTATTGGCTATACCTATGGACAAATGTTGCATCCTGTGGTATACTCTGTTATGAAATACTTGTGGGAGGTGACGCCTATGGCAAACCGTCGCTATCAATTTCGGGACGCGCTGAAAGAAAACGCCGGACTATCCGTATACAACACCGGCTATGAACAGTGCGACAGCAACCACAGTTGGGGACCCGCTCTGCGAGATCACTACCTTATTCACTACGTGGTATCAGGTAGCGGTGTCCTGTTTGCCAATCAGCAGAAGCATCAGGTGGGGGCGGGTATGCTGTTCATCACCTATCCATCGCAGGTAGCCAGCTATCAAGCGGATGCCCATGACCCCTGGCAATACAACTGGGTGGGTTTCAACGGTACCGATGCCCGCCGTCTGGTGAAATTGGCAGGCTTCTCCCGTCAGGAACCGGTACTGCACAGCGAGGACCCCGAGGCCACTCGCCACCTACTGCGATGCATTGCCGATGCCAGTGGCAATACTGCCGCCGACGATGCAGAGATGGCAGGCAAACTGTATCTGTTTCTGGCGCATCTCATTCGTATGAACCGCCAACGCCCCACCGACGACACCCATCAGACTTATGTAGCCAATGCCCTGCGCTACATTCAGTACAACTACGCCAACGACATAGGCGTGGCAGATATTGCCCAATACGTAGGCATCAGCCGTAGCCAACTCTACCGCGCTTTCTTGCAGGATTTTGGGGTATCCCCCCACAACTACTTGCAAACCTATCGCATTAATGAGGCGTGCAGTCTGCTCCACGACCCCACCTTTTCTGTGGCAGAGGTGGCCGGCTCGGTAGGCTTCAATGATCCCCTCTATTTCTCCCGCGTATTCAAGTCCATCAAATCCTGCACCCCCTCGGACTATCGTAAGAACAACAAATAAAGGAAGTGGCACCGATGTTAAAGACCCATCCCGCCGTTTTTGCCGTAGAAAACAACTACCAAATCAAAATGCCGGTCAACAAAGAATGTCTGGCTTGGGTACAAGTGGGCGACAAGACCTATTACGACGAAACCAACGGTATCCTGCGCTCCCTGTCCGAAATCCACGAGGTGACCGTTCCCATGGCGGAGCTGGATGCCGCCGGCGGCTACACCGTATGCATCCGCGATGTATATAAGCGGAGCTCTTGGTGTTCCGAAACCGCCGACGAGGTGTTGAGCTATCCCTACGCCTTCACGCCGGTACCCACCGCGGGTGCCCGCGCTTATTGCATCTCCGATGCCCACCAGCGTATTGAGGAGCCCATCCGCGCCGCCCACGTCTTCGGCGACTTTGACTTCCTCATCCTCAACGGTGACCTGTGCAACTGCTGTGACGACCCTAAGGTGTTGCTCAACACCTATATCATCGCCGGCGAATTGACCGCCGGCACCAAGCCCGTAGTATTTTCCCGCGGCAACCACGATCTGCGAGGCAGTCACTCCGAAATGACCGAAAAATACACTCCCCACAGTGCCACGGGCCACACCTATTACACCTTCCGTTTCGGCAACCTATGGGGTGTGGTGCTGGACTGCGGCGAGGATAAGCGGGATGACCACATCGAGTGCGGCAATGTCTTCTGCTGCCACGATTTCCGCCTGCGGGAGACTGAGTATATCCGCGAGCTGACAAAACGGGCCGCCACGGAATACGCCGCCGAAGGAGTCACCACCCGCGTGGTGATCATGCACTACCCCATCTCCCATCATCTATGGCCGGACTATGAGTTTGAGTCCGAGATCTATCGGGAGTGGTGCCGCCTGCTGAAAGAAGAGGTGCGCCCCCACGTGATGATCTGCGGTCATATGCACACCTCGGACATCTGGACACCCGGTGGGGAAAAAGACCAATTCGGGCAACCCTGCCCCATCGTGCTATCGGGTGTCCCCAAGGAGAACTACTTTGCCGGCTGCGGCTACATATTCGGTGAAGACGATATCCGCGCCATCCACACCGACAGCAACGGTGAAATACTGCAAGAGACTGCTGTTTTGCTGTAATACAATTGTAAGACGAACGCCTTCCCCTGCCGTTATTCTTCGGCAGGGGTGTTTTTATTGATTTTCAATAAGCACCGCCTTTTTTGTTCCTTCTTTTTGTTCATTAACACAATTTTGCTGTTTTTCGTACGAATGTTATTGACTTTCGATAATTGCCGTGCTATAATCGTGGTAGAAAAACCCAATTTGACCATTGATTAGGAGGATTTGCTATGGAGCAAAACTATTCTTCCCCACCCGTCCGCCCGCGTATGGGCTCGGATAAAAGGGACCTGATCCTTGCCGCCGTGTTGCTGGCGGTATCGGTGCTGTTCACTAACTTCTCCCTATTCGGCGGGTTTCGGTTGGGATACAGCCTGAGCTACGCCACCATATTGATATGCAGCGGCTGGTACCTGGGAAGTCGCTTGCAAAAGCCTTCTCTTTACGGTTGGTTCTGTCTATTTGCTACCGTGGCCTCCCTGGGTATCTTCGTGTGGCACGCGGATGGCGCTATGCGCTTCTTCACCGTGGTGGGGATGACCCTGCTCAGTGCGTTGGTTCTATTGGACAGCGCCCGCATCGGCACCGATCGCAGCGGTACGGTGGCTTGCGTTGTGGATTCCCTGCGCTTGTTAATCGGGCGACCTATGTCTCACCTCTCCACGGCGATTCCCGCCATCTTCTTGGTAAAAAACGGAGATACGGTAGAAAAACGCCGCTTCGGAGGCGCCCTGCTTGGTGTGCTGTGCGCCCTGCCCGCCCTGCTGGTGCTGGTACCCTTGCTGGTAGGAGCAGACGCCGCCTTTGAGGGACTGCTCACCCACACTCTGCTGGATCATTTCGCAGAGGTGTTTGCCTCCGCGGTGGTGGGTGTGTTGCTGTTCTTAATGCTCTACTCGCTTATGTTCAGTGTGCGCCACGATCTGTCCGGATCTGCCGCCACCTCCGCCTCGCCCCGTAAAGGCATATCAGCGGGTGGTATCAACGCCTTTCTGGGCACCATCAGCGCCGTGTACGTGCTGTATCTGTTCTCCCAGTTGGCCTATTTTTTCAGCGCCTTCTCGGGAATCCTGCCCGAGGACTACACGGTAGCTCAGTATGCCCGTCGCGGCTTCTTTGAAATGTGCGCCGTCTGCGCCATCAATCTGCTGTTAGTGTCCGTTTGTCTGGGACTCTCCCGCAAGCAAGAAGGCAAAGCCCCTCTGTCCACGCGGCTGATCTCCCTGTTCGTGCTGCTTTTCTCGGTGGGGATGGTGGCCACCGCCCTATCCAAGATGATTCTATACATCGGCTCCTTCGGTATGACCCGCCTGCGTGTGCTTACCGGCGTATTTATGGTAATGCTGGGGCTGGTGCTTCTGTTCGTCATTGTGCGCCTATTTTCGGTGCGGTTCCCGTATATGCGGGCCTGCGTGGTAGCGGTGGCGCTCATCGGTCTGACTGTGGGCTACGTGGACGTGGACACCTTCATCGCCCGCTATAATATTGAAGCCTACAAGCAGGAACGACTGGAAGAACTGGACGTTCATCACCTGACGGAATTGTCCGAAGGGGCGCTCCCCTATCTGGTGGAGCTGTGGACCGACTCCCAACCGGAAGACCCCTACTACCGCCACCTCACCAGCCATCTGCGGTATCGGCTGGACAAATATGGCACCGTCACCCATGCAAGGGATGGCGGCGGCTACGTCTTTATCCCCGATCCCACACCCGACTTCCGTAAGTATAATGTGGATTGCCTGCGAGCACGCAGAGTGCTGACAGAGAAAGCCGAATCCATTCTGGAAGCAGAGCAGTCCCTGCAATACGTGGCCGACAACACCGAAGACCTTGACGATGACTTCACGCCGCCGGACAGGGTCCATCCCTACCGCAACCACTTATTGGCGGAGTATACGAGAGAGTATTACACCACCCAGACCATCGAGCGGCTAGGGGATCTCACCCTCTCCAACAACGAGGAAGCCTCCCTCTACCACGTCTACTATCCCAATTACAAGGACGATCTTGTTCTAATCGAGCTGGACGGCTTCCAACTGACCCCCTGCTGGGTCAGCAAACCCTACGAATTAGGACTGTTCCTGGTCACCGACGATGGGGTATATACGTTGGAGGATGCCCACGCATTCGGACTGGTGACGATACACGACCTCTACTTTATGCTGCCCGATGAGATGCTGTATGAGGTGCCTTATGTATAAGCCCACCCCACGCTTGTGGTATCTTTGCGGAACGGCAGTGCTGCTCATCACCGAAGTGCTCATCGCCCTGTATGTGCAGGATCGATTGGTGCGCCCCTATTTAGGGGACGTGTTGGTGGTGGTACTGCTGTACTGCATCGTCCGCACCGCCCTTCCATCCGGTATCCGACTGCTGCCGTTGTATCTGTTTTTGCTGGCGGCGGTGGTAGAGTTCGGGCAATATCTGGATATTCTGTCTCTCATCGGTGTAGGGGCAAACTCCCCGCTGCGCATCGTATTCGGCACCAGCTTTTCTTGGGCAGATCTGCTGTGTTACGCCGCGGGCGCGGCGCTGTGTGCGGGCATAGACCGACTTGTTCAAAAACGCAAAAACGGTGTACCCTGAAAACAGGGTACACCGTTTTTTATTCCGCTCGCAGCATCTCCTCCCGCAGGCGGCGGATGATGCGTTTTTCCAAACGGGATATGTAGGACTGGGAAATGCCCATTAGATCCGCCACTTCCTTTTGGGTGTGCTCCTGCTCACCGCAGATGCCGAAGCGCAACCGCATAATTTGCTGTTCCCGTGAGGACAGTCGTGCCACACAGCGAAGAAGCTGTTGCCGCTCCGCCTCCTGCTCCAGATCCCGATGCACCACATCCGGGTCACTGCCCAATACGTCCGACAGCAGCAGTTCATTGCCGTCCCAGTCCACATTCAGCGGCTCATCAATGGAAATCTCGTTCCTCTTTTGGGCGTTTTTGCGCAGATACATAAGGATTTCGTTTTCGATGCAGCGGGAAGAATAAGTGGCCAACTTGATGTTCCGCTCAGGGCAGAAGGTCTCTACCGCCTTAATGAGTCCCACGGTACCGATGGAGATCAGATCCTCAATGCCCACCCCCGAGTTCTCAAACTTACGAGCGATATACACCACCAGCCGTAGATTGTGGGTGATGAGCGCATCCCGAGCGGCGGTTTCTCCACGGGACAGCCGTGTCAACATCTCCCGCTCCTCCTCGACAGTGAGGGGCGGCGGCAACACCTCGGTGCCGTTGATATAGTACACAGCCTCTCCTGTAAAAAACCGTCGAAACACCCGTAAAACCCAGCCAAGCCATCTGTAAAGCATCAAACCTTGCCACCTTTCAATTCAACCGTTCTCCCATTGTGCTACCCATCAGACCCCGATATTCGCTCTGCCCCAGCCGATCGCACACCGCCACGTAGCAAGGCATCAGATTTTGCTCCCCTTGAGCGGTGACCGCCACCGCTTCTTTGGGTACAAAGGCGGGTAGCACCCCGCTACTGCCCACCGTATCAAAAGGCACTACCCGCCACCGCACCTCACTCTGCGGGGGGATGGTCTCTACCGAAGAGGGCACCTCCACCAACTGCTCTGCGGTGGTGCGCTCTACCACCAGCACAGGCCAACCGGAAAAAGGCTCGATCAAGTGGTTGCCGCTGTCGTATAAACAAGTAATCTGCACGCTGCGTCCTCCTTGGGACAAACGCACCCGATGCAGATGAGCCCTCGGTGCCCGCCGCCGCATCAACCAACGACTGCCTTCCAGCAAGCCATAACACACTACCGTAAGCGCTACCAGCAACAAAGGTGGCACGGAATAATACACTACACCGTTAAACACATAGAAGCCCTCCGGCGCCACGAAGAAATACAGCGCACCGCACAGACCCGCAAGCCCTGCGGAGAGAGCAAACAACAACAGCACCCGCCGCGCCATTTCGGTCCACCCCTGCCAGCGAAAAGCCACCGCCACCATCCCCAGGGCAGATAGCAGACGCACCGCTAAGGACAGCCAAATGGGTATAGGAGGCAGGAACAGCACGAAACTGCACAAAGCGCCCACCAGCGCGCCCAGTGCCAGCCGCCACGGCGCTCCTCCACCAAACAAGGCACGGCGCACACCTAACAACAGGAGATAATCGATCCACCAATTGAGCAGCAACAAAATGTCGCCGTAGATCACCATAGACTCACATCCTTACCCTGCTATTATACCTTTCTCGGCAGAGTCCTTTTTGCCGAAAAATGGGGGCGGCTGCAAAAAGGACAAACACCCTTGTTTTATCTTGGCAAATATGGTATACTGAATCACGGTTTTTAGGGCACACTACCCTTGGAGGTGTGTCCGATGATTGAAAAACCCACACCCCGTTTGCTGTGGTCGTGGATGATCCTGCTGACGGTGGTTACTCTACCCATCTTGGTGCTGACGGAGTGGCTGGTGCGTTCCTTTTTTCCCGAATACATTGGTGTTGCCGCCGTAGTGGGCGGTGTATGCGCCCTTGTTCTGGGCGGTTGGTATCTACCACGACGGCGGGACCGTTTATCTTTTGCTTTGGAAGAAGAGCGAGTGTGGGTGCGCAGCGGCGTGGTGTTTGTCACCACCCGTTACATCCCCGTGGAGGCGGTGCGACAGGTCACCCTATGGCAAGGACCACTGGAACGACGGTGGGATACCGCCTTTCTGCTCGTCCGTGCTACCGGCGGCTATCTGCTGGTGGAGGGGATCTCCCGAGAACGGGCAGAGGTCTGGCGACAACGCCTGCTGGACCTATGAGACCCACACGTCGAGAACACCCCATCGCCATCATTGGGCATCTTCCCCGCTACGCCTTGTTGCTGTTCCTGCCCCTCCTGCGCGGTGTGCGCTATCTGCGCATCCCCGACGGATTTCCTCTATGGCTCAGAGGCACCTGGCTAGACCTGAGCGTGGCGCTACTGTTACTCACCCTGCCCGTTTGGGCTTGGTGGCGGCGCACCTACGAAATCACATCTCAACACCTCTGTCTGCGCCGCGGCATCGTGTGGCGGCGTACCACCGCCATCCCTATGGAGCAGGTCACCACCCTCACCGTGGAGCGTCCACTGTGGCTTCGGTTAGTGAGGGGCGCCCGTATGATCGCCGACACGGATGCCGGCAATCACCGCCTTTCGGACGTGCGGCTCATTATTCCTAAAAAACAAGCTCTGCTACTGATGTCCGACCCCGACGTGGGAGCAACCGTCCGTGCGGCTCCCTGGCGGCTGTGGCTGCTGTCGGTGCTGTCCTCGGACTCTCTCAGCGGTGTCCTGCTGCTCACCACCGTCTTTCGACAGAGTGGCATTCTGCTGGGGGAGGGGCTACAACAAACTTTACTGAACAATCTGGAAGCGGCGGCGGACGCAGTGACGGTCATCCCCCGCACGGCGGCACTGCTCACTCTCCTCCTGTTGGTGGGCTGGCTCATCGGTGCTGCCCGCCACTTGATGCACCATCTGCCCTTTTCCGTCTGTCGGCAGGAGAACACGGTGACCGTGCGCACGGGCCTCTTCTCCTATCGGTATCACAGTTGTGACGTGAGTGCCATTCATTATATGGATCGCCGTCAGACCTTGATGGCTTATCTGACCCGTCTCTACACGGTGTTCATCGGGTGCACCGGCTACGGCAAGGACAAAAACACCTTGGCGGTGTTGCTCCCTCCCTGCCGCCGCTCCCTTGCAGACGAGCATACCGCCGTCCTGCTCCCCCACCTACTCCCCTGCCCCGTCACCGTCCGCCCCCATAGAAGGGCGGTGGGGCGCTATCTCCGCTTGCCTCTGCTCTTCATAGCGGGGTTGCCCCTCATTCGGTGGGGTATCCTGCAACGATGGCCCCAATGGAGTGAGCTGACCACCTACCTTACGGTGATGGCGCTATTCCCCTGCCTGTGGCTGTTGGCACTGCGGTGGGTGGATCTGCGCACGGCGGGTATAGGCTATGCCGACGAGCGTTACACCCTCTGCTATTCCGCAGGTCTGACCCTCCATCGGGTGACGGTGCCGCGACACAAGGTGGCGGCTGTGCATATCCGCTGCTCCCCGTGGCAACGACGGCGAGGCACCTGCGACGTCATTCTATACAGCTATCACGAGCACCGCCGCCCCCATCGGGTGCGGGAAGTCAAATACGAGCAACTCAAAAGGGAACTCCCATTCTTTGATACAAGGACGTGACACATAATGGAAACCATCCGCACCGACCAATTGGTAGCCAAACAACTGAACGTAGATCTGAACACCGCCGCCGCCCTCATTATGGAGGGGCGCATCTGGATCGGCCACGTGCCTGCCGACAAGCCGGGCACGCCACTGCCCGCCGATACGGTGATCACCTGCCGTGAGAAGGCCAAAAAATACGCCAGCCGCTCCGGCTACAAGTTGGAAAAGGCACTGGCGCACTTTCACATCGACCCCGCCGCCCTCACCGTGTGCGACATCGGCGCCAGCAACGGCGGTTTCACCGACTGTCTGCTCCAAAACGGAGCGGAGCGTGTCTTTGCGGTGGACGTGGCCTACGGCATATTGGACTACAAACTGCGCACCGACGATCGGGTGACGGTGTTGGAACGCACCAACGCCCGCAACCTGACGGCGGAGCAACTGGGGGGCACCATCTGCGATATGGTGACGGTGGACGTGTCCTTTATCTCGCTGAAAAAAATCTACCCCGCCATCCATCGGGTGCTGAAAGAGGGCGGTGAAGTCGTCACCCTCATCAAGCCCCAGTTTGAGGCCAAGCAAAAGGAACTGGGCAAAAACGGCATTCTGCGGGATCCCGCCGCCACCCTGCCCACCTTGCTGGCGGAGCTGTTTGCCGCCGCAGCGGAGAGTGAGTTGACGGTGCTGGGGCTGACCGTCTCCCCCATCCACGGCACCAACGGCAACGTGGAGTATCTGGCCCACTATCGCCACACCGCCCCCACCGAGGAGGAGATGGACGGATACGGCGCTATGATTCAGGCGGTGCTGGAATTGCAGCCGGACGTGTAAAAACTCCCTCCGGCAAAACCTTCGGTTTTGCCACCTCCCTCAAAGAGGGAGGCTATCACAAATTTCAATATATGAAGAAAGGCCGGGCAACGGAAATTCCGTTGCCCGGTCTTTTGGGTTGCTATCATTTTTGCTTTATTTCACACTAATTTCAATGGTGTTCTTTTCAAAACTGTACTCTACTGAAATCTGCGCATCCTTAAACATATACTCCAACAGGGTTTCCAAATAAATGTTGTCTACAATGATTTCATCAAACACAACATAACGAATGGTGGTATTGGGTGCGTTTTCACTTTCAAGACGCGAAAGCAAAACACCGTTCCAAGGTTCCTCCTCCCAATTTTCATGCATTTCATTAATTCTAAATGTATCGTCGTAATCATCCCAATAAATGATATACTCTCTACCATCTACTTCGTATGATCCCTCTTGTCCGAAGAAATTTATAACACGATTTGCACCGCAAGCTTCCAATATTCTTTTAAAAGGTATCAGAGCTCGACTTTCACAAACCAATGCCGGAGCAAAGCGATCTGTCGAAACAACTACATCATTTACGAGTAACGTAGCTTCTCTCCATAGATATTTTTCAGCATACTGCTCCTGACTTAGAACCGTAAATGTATACGGATCACCTTCACGAGGGAATTTTCCTGTCAATTCAACAGTAATGAACACATTTCGTTGTTCCGTCTGCACCCATAGAGTAAAAGGCATACCTGTGCTAGTCAAAGATACGGCACCAACGACTTTTTCGCGAATTCCATTCTTTTGCAAAAAACTCGTCAGATATTCTTCATCATTGACAAGATCTACCAGCGGTTGATAAATCGAAAAAACTGTGTGTTCTCCTACAAAAAACACAGCACCCATATTAACTACGCGCGATTGCCCACAATCCTTAATTATTTTAAACGAGGGAGCGTTCAAAAATTGCTGAAACAACTCTCTATCTACACGATACACCCCCGTATTTTCCGATACTTTTGGTAAATTCTCGCTAATCTCCGTAGGTTTAGTTGTTGTGGTTGATTTTGTGGTGGTAGAAACTGCCGTGGTCTTGGTCGTCGTCGGTTTGGTGGTGGTCTTTTTAGGTGCCGTGGTAGAGGTGGTCGTAGTGGTAGAAACCACCGTCGACTTGGTCGTAGTAGTCGTCGTAGTAGTCGTCATCGTGGTAGAAACCGTTGTGGACGTCGTGGTAGAAGAACTCGTAGGTGTGGAGGAAAGAGCCACCACATGATCCGCCGTCACCTCAGGCGGGTCGGTCTCCATCACCAGATCGGCGTGGTACACGGTATACTCCTCCCCCACCTTGGGATTCAAATCCGGACAGAGAGCCAGAGCCACCCACACGGTATCAAACTTCGCCTTATCGTAGCACTCCATAAGCATTTTTCCGTCGGCCACCTCGATCACCTTGCCGGTAAAGCGACCGTCGCTATCGTCATCGTCCGGTCCACCCAACTGATCCGAATCGGTTTTCGCCAGATCCAGCGCATACACCATAGGCGGGTCGCCTGCCTCCACCATGCCGTCGTATTCCACATCGACCGAACTGCCGATGACCGGCACACCGCCCGCTTCCAACCGTGCGGTAGAGACCTTTACCTTCTTACCCACCAGCTCCGCCGCATCGGCACGGGTAACCTCCAACAGGAAATACCCCTTGGCCTTGCTCCACTCAATCATTTTGCCGGTGAAATAACTCCGCTCCTCGGGCGCATCGGCCGTGAAGTCACCTATCTGCGCTTGCCCATACGGCGGGACGGTGGTGACGCCCTCCCGAGACTGCAGCATTTTCCGCAGGAAAGTGCCGTCCGCCTCGGTGAGATAGGTCATCCGGTCACCGCTGACCAGTATATCGTACCGAGAACCCACGTAACAGGTCTGCCCGTACAAATTGAAAGCACCGATAAAGAAACTCTTTTTACCTTTGAGATCTTTGGTCTCCCAGTTCAGCCGTTTCATCATCGATCGCAGGTACACTTCTTCCTCGTCCGAGAACCACGTCCGCCACAGTTCCTTACCGTCGGCAGGGGCTTTGACGGCACGCGCAAAGGCCGCGGCGTAATGATCGGTGGGCACGTGCCCCCGCACTGCCGCTGTGAAGTCGGTGATGCTCTCGGTGACGCTGCGTTTGATGCCGAACAGCATAAACCACTGCCCCAGCGCCTCATCCTGCATATAGGGCTCGTAGACTTCCACCATCAACTGCATACTATCGCCGCCCTCAGTGTATTTCGCCCCCACGATGCGGGGCTCCACCGAACAGGAGCCGTCCTTATAATACACCGCCAGCACGATATTCCGATCAAAGAAATCCTGAGTGTAAGCCTCCCGCATTTGGGCGGCAACGTTGACACCGGTGCTGTCGTTGCGGGTAAGCCCCATATCCTCGTCGTATTTCTCGATGAAAGCCTCCACCTCGGCAGGATTATTCAGCACCAGAAGGGGCAGAGCATCCTCAGCATAGGCGGCGTCCGAAATCAGTTCCTGCAACTTATCCTCCGACAGCCAGTTGTAGGAATTCGCCACAAACTCGTGATAGAATTCTCTTGTAAACTGCTCCTCGGTCTGGGTGTCGGTAACCGGTGTGTCGGTGGACACATCGTCCTCGTCAGGCTTCTCCTTAGGGTTAGTCAGCAGGCACACCGCCGCCACGATGGTCAATACCACCGCCAGCAGAACGATCCAGAAGGTGGGTTTCTTGTAACTAAGCACCGACTTAATGCGGCTCTTCACCCCCGTCTCGCCAAAGGCCAGTGGGCAGGCGGAGATCATCCGACGGGACATACTGCACGCCAGCAGTGCCTCGGAATAGCGGCGACGCTGCTCCATATCCATATCCCGTATCACCCGCTCATCGCAGGCAGCCTCAATATCCCGACACAGCAGGATATACCCCACCCACAGCAGAGGATTGAACCAATACACCGTCAGCAGAAGATAGCCCAGCGGCTTCCACCAATGGTCACGGCGCTGAATGTGCGCCTCCTCGTGCGCCACCACGCTAAGGGCGTCCTGCGCAGGCAAGGTGGAGGGCAGATAAATGCGCGGCCGGATGATGCCTAAAATAAAGGGGGTGGCAACACGGTCACATTGACGGATATTCCGCCGCAGGCAGGCCGACTCCCGCACCTGCCACCGCAGCCTCAAGGTGGAGATAAGAGCATATAACAGCATTGCCACCATACCAATCACCCACACATTGGCCGCCACAAAGGTGGCGATCTGCACAGGATCCGCACTATACTCCGGGGTAGGTGCCAAGGTGTCGGAAATAATGGGGTTGACCACCGCATCCACCACCGGCACACCGCTATTAATGGTGGGGGTACTCCCCATAACCACATCCGTGGGCACCGTCTCGGTGCTGGGAATCAGGCTGAGCACGCTCTCCACCGAAACGGGACAAATAAGGCGCACCGCCACCAGCACCCACAGCAGACATACCATCCAGCGGGGCGCTCTCTTCATCAATAAACGCAGCACCATCACGGCCAGCACCAGCCAACCGGCGGTGATGCTCATATTCAGTAAATGCAGAAATACCGACTCCATACTCAACCCTCCCCGTAACTGTCAATGAGACGACGGATCTGTGCTACCTCCTCGGCGGTGAGGCTCTTGCGGGCGGTGAAGGCCGCCACAAAAGCGGGCAACGATCCCTCAAAGGCGTCTTCCACTACCTGCTCGCTGTGTCGGGCGTAAAACTCGTCACGGGAAATAAGGGCGGTCACCTGCCCTCCCTCGTTGCGAAACAGTCCCCGCTCGCCGAGCCGTTTCAGCACCGTGTAGGTGGTGGTACGCTTCCAATCCAGTTGCGCCTCACACCGCTTCACCAGCTCCTGCATAGACAGAGGCTGGTTCTGCCAAATGATGTCCGCAAAGCGGGATTCGATCACACCCAAGTGCCAATCGTTCATAAAGACACCTCCTTGATTAGATTGACTACATCTTGTCGACAATTTTAGTCTACACTATGTAGACAGATTTGTCAAGAAGTTTTAAAAAAAACAAAAGACCCGCCGAGGCAGGTCTTTTACATAGGAATTACAGTTTGGAATAACCGAAGCCGTTGATGAGGGCATCCAGTTTCTCCCCCGCTTTGCATTGGGGACACTCGTGAGCCGCGTAACTGGCGTAGTCGGGCAGATCCTTAGGGTTGAAGCAGGAACGCACGGGAATGCCCTGCAACTGATCCACGGTAGCAAACACCGAAGCGATACCAGCCACTCGACCGCCGTAGTAATTGATGGCTTCCAGGGCGCCCAAGGCAGTATAACCCGTAGTCACCGAAGCCGCCAGAATCAGCACATTCTTGCCGGAGACCATCGGCATCAAATTATCCCGCAGCACCAACTGGCTACCCATAGTGCGCTCAGGGGTCATCACGTAGATGGTCTGGTGCGCATTCATATTTACAAAGCCGCTTCGGGTCAGCTCTCTAGCCAAGCAGGCGCCGATGACCTCGGTGCCGTCCAGACACAGAATGGTATCTACAATGGTGGTGCTGTCATAATAGGGCAACAGTTCCTTTGCTACCGCCTGCGCCTCGGACAGACGCATCTTCTGCGTGGTGACGTCAATATAGTAATTCGTATGGCTATGACTGGTGGCAAAGTGGCCCTTGGTCACGCGCAGGAACAGGTTTTGGCGTTTCGACGGAATCTTATAGGCTTCATTGGTGGGCATAGACAGGCCTCCTCTTGGTTTGGTCTCATCATTATACAGCATATTGTCCAATTACACAATAGGGAAATGAAAAAAAGCAAAAAATTATTTATATTGCACAATGGGTTTTGAAGGAGTTTTTACACCGCAACACTTTTTTGCATTAAATCAAAAAAGTGCAGGTAAAAGGGTTGACAAACGCGAAAAAACGTGTAAAATGGTAAAAATCGAATCGGCTATATGAAGTTTTCAGGAAACGGACAATCCCCATGTCCACCGATGGAGTAACACTCTCAGGTCGCCCCCATAGGCACAGACTGAAAACGGATGGCATTCTGGAGAACTCCGTGCTCGACACGGATGCCGAAGGTGCAAAGGGCTATACTCGCCCCAATCTCTCAGGCGAAAGGACAGAATCATTCACTACCATACGGATTGTGGGGCTTGCCACGGTCTTTTGGGGTGTTTTTTCTGTGCGAAGCCTTTGAGGTTTCGCCTTTTTTATTGCCCTTTTCGACTTTCGACAGAGTTTGCCGCATATTCAATGAATAGAGAAAGGGTGTAGAGATTATGATATTCACTGCCAGCGCATTTCTTGACGGCCTAACGGCTGTCAACGATAAGATCAATACCTTTGTGTGGGTCACCTTGGGTTTGGTGCTGCTCATCAGCACCGGCATTCTGATGACCTGCCTGACCAAATTCTTCCAAGTGACCCACATTGGTCACTGGTGGAAGCAGACCATCGGAAGCCTATTTGACAAAAAGGTGTCCGCCCATACCGGTGAAAAGGCCTCCATCTCCCAATTTCAGGCACTATGCACCGCTCTGGCCGCCACCGTGGGCGTGGGTAACATCGCCGGCGTGGCCGCCGCCATCGTATCCGGCGGTCCCGGCGCCATCTTCTGGATGTGGGTAGCCGCCTTCTTCGGCATGATGACCAACTACTCGGAAAACGTCCTGGGCATCTTCTATCGCCGCAAGGTGGATGGTGAATGGGCCGGCGGCGCTATGTACTACCTGAAAGATGGTCTGGGCAAAAAGAAAGGCTGTCAGTGGATCGGTAAGATATTGGCGGTGTTGTTTGCTTGTTTTGCTATCTTGGCCTCCTTCGGTATCGGTAATATGGGGCAGGTCAACAAGATCGTGGCCAACTTTGAGAGTGCCTTTAAGATTCCCGCACTCTCCAATGTGGTCTTGTATGAGGGAGTTTCCCTGTATGCGGTAATCATCGGTGCCGCATTGCTGATTTTGGCGGCACTCATTATCATTGGCGGCTTGCAGCGTATCGCCAATGTGGCTGAGAAGATCGTGCCGGTGATGATTGTGTTGTTCATCATTGGCTCTGTGGTCATCGTGGGTATGCACTTTGATCAGATCGGCGCCGCTTTCCGCGCCATTTTCAGCAGCGCCTTCACCGGCAAGGCCGCCTGGGGCGGCGCCGTGGGTATCACCCTGCGTCAGGTCATCACCTGGGGCTTCAAGCGCGGTGTGTTCTCCAATGAGGCCGGTCTGGGTTCTTCCGTGATGGTACACTCCTCTTCTAACGTAAAGGAGCCTGTCCGTCAGGGCATGTGGGGCATCTTCGAGGTGTTTGCCGATACAATGGTGATCTGTACTCTGACTGCCTTGGTGATTCTCACCAGCGGTGTGGTGGATCTAAACACCGGTGTCATCGCTTCCGGTACCGGCGGCGACGCCACTCTGGTAGCAGCGGCTTTCCGCGATGCTTTCGGTCCCATCGGCGAAAAGTTCGTGGCGGTTGCCATTCTTCTGTTTGCCTTCACCACTGTATTGGGGTGGTCTCAGTACGGCTCCAAAGCCGTGGAGTATTTGGGTGGCAAGCGCGCAAAGCAGATCTATAAGGTGGTGTTTGTTCTGCTGATTCTATCCGGCGCTCTACTCACCTCTTCTCTGGCGTGGGATATCTCCGACACCTTCAATGGACTGATGATGATCCCCAACCTGATTGGTGTCATCGTGCTCAGCGGTCAGGTGCGAAAGATCACCAAGAATTATGTAGACCGTAAACTAAAACACAAAGACGTGGAGCCTTTGCTCTCCTATGATTCCCGTATTCAGACACAAATGACCCAGCGAGAAGATTAATTCACTTTCTCCTGTCCTCTACATAAAGACGCCCCCGCTCACGGCATTGCCGCGGCGGGGGCGTCGCCATTTTTTTATTGAGCCAAACGAATCACGACCCGTGTCATAGCATCCAATGCCGCCACGGGAATAAACTCGTGCACACTGTGAAAATTAAGACCGCCGGTGGAAAGATTGGGACAAGGAAGACCCTCATAGGAAAGCCGCGCACCGTCGGTTCCACCACGAATGGGCACCACCTGAGGGGTAATTCCCTCTGCCACCATTGCCTCACGTGCACGATCGATCAGGTACATAAAGGGTTCAATCTTTTCTTTCATATTGTAGTAGCTGTCCCTAAGCTCCAACACAAAGGTACCCGCTCCGTAGCACTCGTTCAAATAGGTGGTCAGACGAGTAAGGAACGCCTTGCGTTCTTCAAATTTTGTGCGATCGTGATCGCGGATAATCATCCGCACTGTGGCTACCGTTTCGTTGCCGGAGATGTCCGTCACGTGATAGAAACCCTCGTACCCCTCGGTGTGGGCGGGAGTTTCGGCAGGCGGGAGCAACGATACAAACTCCGCCGCCATCAGGGCAGCATTTTTCATCTTGCCCTTAGCTGAACCGGGGTGAATATTTACACCATGAACCGTCAACACTGCGGAGGCACCATTGAAGTTTTCATACTCAATCTCGCCCAACTCTCCCCCATCCACCGTGTATGCTTCTTTGGCAGCAAAGCGGTCATAAGGAAAGCGGTCGGCACCGCATCCGATCTCCTCATCAGGAGTGATGCATACCGCGATACCCCGATGGGATTTCTCAGGGTGTGTGAGGAAATATTCACAAGCGGTGAAAATCTCTGCTATACCCGCCTTATCGTCGGCACCCAGCAGGGTACGGCCATCGGTCACCACCAACGCCTGTCCTTCAAAGCGAGACAAGAACGGGAAATTCTCCACCGTCAACGAGGCATAGGGAAGCACAATATCGCCGCCCGCATACTCGATAATGGAGGGCTTTACATCTGCACCGGACACATCGGGCGAGGTGTCCATATGGGCCACAAAACCGATGGCCGGCTCCTGCACCATATCCGCTGACGGAGGTAAATAGGCAGTCACGTAGCCGTTTTCATCCAAACAGACGTCGGTCATCCCCATGCGGGTCAGCTCTTCCGACAGATATTGTGCCAGCACCAACTGCTTGGCGGTGCTGGGGAAGGTGATGCTGTCCTCCTCCGAACGGGTGTCAAATTTCACATAGGTTAAAAAGCGTTCCAATGCGGTCATAGTTATCGCCTCTCACATCACAGAATCAGCAGTTTCTTTTCACTAGCGGTCAGGTTAATACTACCCGCTTCGGTCACATAGACCATATCCTCAATACGCACACCAAAACGGTTTTCCAGATAGATGCCCGGTTCTACCGTCAGCACCATACCGGGTTGCAGGATGGTCTCGCAACGGGGATTGAAACTGGGGCTCTCGTGAATCTCCACGCCCACGCTGTGACCCAGTCCGTGGCCGAAACAGCCCTCATAGCCGGCACCATAGATGATGTCACGGGCTACCTTGTCCACGTCCTTGCACACCACACCGGCACGCACCGCCTTTTCGGATTCCAACTGAGCGCGCAACACGGTATCGTACACACGGCGCATCTCCTCAGAGGCCTCCCCTACCGCCACGGTACGGGTCATATCCGCATGATAACCGCCCGCCACGGCACCGAAGTCCATGGTAAGGAAGTCGCCCCGCTCCACCACCTTATCGGTGGGCACACCGTGGGGCAAGGACGAATTCTTACCCGACACCACGATAAACTCGAAGGAAACGCCCTCACTGCCCAAACGGCGCATAAAGAACTCCATATCCAGCATAATTTCTTTTTCAGTGCGACCGGGCTGAATACGGTCCAGAATATAGGTGAAAGTCTCATCGGTCATCTGCTGCGCCCGACGGAGCAGTGCCAGTTCCTCTGCGGTCTTGATCGCGCGCATATCCGCAGTGAAACGATCAAAGCGATCACTGTCCGTCACGCTCACCTGAGGCAGCGCCTGCCGCAATGCGGAAAGACGGCTCACCGAAGTGCTGTTCGCTTCCACATACAGTTCCTTGACGCCAAATCGCTCACAGAGCTGAGCAATTTCCTCGTTGAGACGCTGGCTCAGCTGTACCTCACAGCTGTTTACCACTTCTCTGGCCTTTTCTACATAGCGAAAATCAATGAGGAATACCGCCCCCTGCGGAGCAATAAACACCGCGCCATCGCTGGTCTCAAAGCCGGTGTAATAGAAACGATTTGTGACGCTGGTAACCAAAAAGGCCTCTCCCGCCGCCAACTCGGCTTGTACTTTTTCCACTCTCTGACAAATCATGGTTCTCTCTCCTATCTTACAGTTGTCGTAACACTTCCAGCAAATAATCGTACACCCGCTTGGTGGAGGCTATCGAAAGCCGCTCACGACAGGTGTGGATATCCTGCATATCGGGGCCGATGGACACCGCATCCAAGCCCTCTAATTTCTCGCATAGCAGACCGCATTCCAATCCCGCGTGGATGGCTACCACCGCAGGGGCATTGCCGGTCTGTTGCTCCCACACGCGACACATCACGTCCCGCAAATGGGACTCTTTGGCGTATTCCCAAGCAGGATAATGTCCATGGGAAGAATAGGTGCCGCCGTAAACAGCCGCTACCTCCGCCAGCCGATCCAACAGGGCGGCTTTTTCTTCATTTACGCTGCTACGCACCGCAAAGGAAGCACACAGGGTATTCCCGTCTGTGGTTAGAATACCCAAGTTGAGGGAGGTCTGTACCAGTCCCGAAATATCCTCACTCATAGCCTGCACTCCATTCGGCACCGTGGTGAGAAAATCCACCACGCGGCAGGTGGACTCCGCATCCATCGCCACATCCGCTATGGTTGATTCAGCCGTAATCGTCAGGTGAGGATCCCCCGCCACGCGATGGGCAACGGCAAAAGCCGCCGCGGCAGACGCAACGTCCTCATCAGAGGTAACGATCGCTTCGCACAACACGGGAATCGCATTGTCTTTGAGGCCACCATTTACCGACACGATACGACAATCAAGCGTTTTAAGAAATTCACCCATCACCACGTTGGCGTTTAGGCGACCCTTATCAATCTCCACACCCGAGTGACCGCCTTGTAAGCCGTCCACCCGCACATAATAAGAAGGCGCTTCCACAGGAGCATACGTCAAGGGGAGAATGATTTCAGCGCGAGCGCCGCCGGCACAACTGACCGTGAGCACCCCCTCCTCCTCGGAGTCAATATTAATCAGCCGTCGGCCCGCCAAACAATTGGGGGCTAATCCCTCGGCACCGTACATACCTGTCTCTTCATCCACGGTGAACAGCACTTCAAGCGGAGGATGGCACAAATCATCGGCCTCTAAGATGGCAAGCGCCATCGCCACCGCAATGCCATCGTCACCACCCAACGTAGTGCCGTGAGCAAACACCCATTCCCCGTCGGTATCCACTGCCAATCCGTCAGTGGCAAAATCAATGGAGCACTCCGCAGCCTTCTCGCACACCATATCCAGATGTCCTTGCAGAATCACGGGCGGATGAGTCTCATACCCCGCCGCGGCCGCCTTGCGGATCATCACGTTGCCCAACTCGTCCTGCTGTACCCACAGCCCGTGGCGGTTAGCAAAATCCACACAGTAATCACTGATTCGCGCCGTGTCACCGGAGCCGTGAGGAATAGCACAGATTTCCTCAAAATAATGGAACACCCTAAAAGGGAGTAATTCACTCAGTTTCCCCATCGGCGTTACCTCCCAAAACAGAAATTATAGGATTATTGTATCATAGTTGTCTTTGTTTAGCAAGGAATAAAAAGAATTTACCCCCGAAGCATCCACGCTCCGGGGGTAAAGCTAGTCGCCTTTACAGTTTGTCTACGTCTTCATCGGTGATGAGATGGAATCCCGCCGCCTCCAGCGCCGCCTCCGCAGCAGCGTTATCCGCCACACGCAGCACCACGTACGCGTGCTTTTCGGTGCGGGCCATAAAAGCATAGAGGTATTCCATATTAATGCCGGACTCATCCAATACCTGCAACGCTTTGGACAGTTTACCAGGGGCATCGCCGATCTTGACACCCACCACCTCGGTAATCTTAATTAGATAACCTTGCTCACTCAGTGTGTTGTAAGCGGTCTCATTATCGTTGACGATAAGCCGCAGAATACCGAAATCACGGGTGTCCGCGATAGACAGAGCGCGCAGATTCACATTGTGACCAGCCAAGGTTTCGGTGATATTCACCAGGGTGCCCTGCTTATTCTCCACGAATACAGTCAATTGTTTTAACGACATAACTGTTCTCCCCTTTCTAATCAATCGTGCAATTTACGCTTATCAATGACGCGGACCGCCTTGCCCTCACTGCGTACAATGCTCTTGGGTGCCACCAGATGCACCTTGGGATTGATGCCCAACATAGTCTTCATAGCATCCGCCAATGCCCGCTCCTGCTCAGTGACACCACTAACGGTATCGGTGAACTTATCAGGATTCATCTCCACATTCACATCGAAGGTGTCGTTATTGCCCACACGATCGACCACAATCTGGTAGTTTGGCTCATAGCCCTCTTTTAGCAGGACCGTCTCGATCTGACTGGGGAACACATTGACTCCGCGGATGATCATCATATCATCACTGCGGCCCATAGGCTTCGCCATCTTGATGAGGGTACGTCCGCAGGAACACTTCTTGCGGCTGAGCACACAGATATCGCGGGTGCGATAACGAAGCAAAGGGAACGCCTCTTTGTCCAAACTGGTGAACACCAATTCACCCTTACTTCCCTCCGGGAGTACCTCTCCCGTCTCGGGATCGATGATCTCCGCCAAGAAGTGATCTTCATTGATATGCATACCCGTCTGTTCACAGCACTCAAAAGAAACACCGGGGCCAGAGGTTTCGGTTAATCCGTAAATGTCGTACGCTTTTATGCCCAGCGTTTTCTCAATGTTTCTACGCATCTCCTCAGTCCAGGGCTCGGCACCGAAAATACCGGCTTTCAGCGGAATCTGATCCGGTACAATGCCTTGTTCTTTGATATACTCGCCGATATAAGCGGCATAAGACGGGGTGCAGCACAAAATGGTTGCAGACAGATCCTGCATAAACTGCACCTGACGCTCTGTGTTGCCGGAAGACATAGGCAGAGTCAAGGAGCCTACCTTATGAGAACCGCCGTGCAATCCGGCACCGCCGGTGAACAAACCGTAACCATAGGCCACCTGCACCACGTCCTCATCGGTGCCGCCAGCCGCCACAATAGCGCGGGCACAGCAATCCTCCCACAGATCAACATCGTGCTGGGTGTAGAATGCCACCACACGGCGTCCGGTGGTGCCGGAGGTAGACTGAATACGGACACAGTCTTTCAGCGGTTTACCAAGCAGCCCGTAGGGATAGGCATCCCGCAGGTCTGCCTTGGTAAGGAAGGGCAATTTGTACAGATCTTCGATTCCATGGATGTCGTCGGGAGTAACCCCCTTCTCCTCCATCAACGCGCGATAGTAAGGGACGTTATCCCATACATGCTTGACCTGCTTAATCAACTTTTCAGACTGGAGCTTTTTGATTTCTTCCACGGGCATGGTTTCAATTTCTTTTTGATAATAACGCTGTTCCATTTGTTTTCATCCTTTCTGCAAATAAAAATGGGGCGCGCGAAGTGCAGATAAATAAAAACGTCCTCTGCATTCCGCTGTCGGAATACAGAGGACGAGAAAAATCCCGTGGTACCACCTCTATTTACCGCCATCTCACGATAACGGCCTCCGAGTGCTGACACACCCTTGTCGATGTAACGGTCGAACCCGTTTAGCCTACACAGTTTCCCTTCAACTAACAACTCACGGAATGAATTCACCGACTTTACACTGCTGCATTCCACCAACCGCAACTCTCTGAAAGTGATATTTTCGGATACTGGTTTCCGTTCAAACGTCTTTACGGATAGTATTCTAGCACTGATTTTTGAGAAAGTCAATAGTTTTGGGGGGAGATTTATGCATTGTATCCCAGATCGAATGCTTTTTTATTCATCTCTACAAACTTCGGTGCCACTGTATTCTCAATAGCACTAATCCAGCGTTCGTAAGGGATATCAAAACACTTAGCAGCACGCCCCATCAGCACAATGTTTACTGCTTTGGACGAACCTGCCTGCTGAGCCAGAGCCAGCGCATCCAGTGCATCCACCTGCAACCCTTTTGCAGTCAATTCTTCCAGTACTCTCTCCGGATAGGCAGCGGCGCCGATAATAACCGGCATAGGATCGATCTGCTGAGTGTTGACAATAATACGGCCTTTCTTATTCAAATACTTGGCGTAACGAGCCGCCTCCAATTTTTCAAAGGCAATAATCACGTCCGCCTCACCCTCGGTAACGATGGGAGAATACACCTTATCACCGAAGCGCACGTAGGTGACTACCGAGCCGCCACGCTGACTCATACCGTGAACCTCACTGACCTTCACGTCATAACCCTCATCCACCAAAAGACGACCCAACAGTTTAGAGGCCAGCAGACTACCCTGACCGCCCACACCGACGATCATCACACTTGTGGTTTTCATAGTCATCTTTCCTCCTTACACGATCGCATTAAAGGCGCACAGTTGTTTACACACACCGCAACCCACGCACAGAGTGGCATCCACCACGGCCTTGCCATCCTTCATACTGATGGCAGGGCAGCCAAGTGTCATACACCGCTTGCAGGACTTACACTTATCGGCTTCCACTTTAAGGGGCGGCAACGCCTTCACCGATTTTAAAAGCACACAGGGGCGACGGGAAATGATCACCGAGGGCTCCTCAGCGGCCAGCTCTTCCTTAATCGCCGTGTCGCAGGCTTTCAGGTCGTAAGGATCCACCACGCGGACACGGTTGATGCCCAACGCCCGACACAACGCCTCCAAATCTACCTTAGCGGCAGGATCGCCCTTAATGTTAAAACCGGTGGTGGGATTATGCTGATGTCCCGTCATACCGGTAATGGAGTTATCCAGAATGATGACCGTAGAATTAGTGGCGTTGTAAGCCACATTCACCAGGCCCGTCATACCCGAATGCATAAAGGTGGAGTCTCCGATAACCGCCACCGATTTACCCTCAGCTTCGGCACCGCGCGCCAGATTAAAGCCGTGCAAACCCGATACCGAAGCACCCATACACAAAGTGGAATCCAAAGCATTGAGGGGCGGCACCGCGCCTAAGGTATAACAGCCAATGTCACCTAAGGTAGTGATCTTGTCCTTCGCCAGCGTGTAGAACAGACCACGATGGGGACAACCGGCACACATCATAGGCGGACGGTTAGGAATGGGCGAATCCGCGCTGACACATACCTTTGCTTCTTTCCTAAAAGCCTCGGCAACGGTCTGCTGAGAGAACTCACCCAGCAGGGAAAATTGCTCCTTACCCACCACATCTAACCCTAAGGCACGCACGTGGTTCTCAATAAAAGGATCCAACTCCTCAATAACGTACAATTTTTTCACCTTGGCGGCGAATTCCTTAATAAGTTCTACCGGTAAAGGATAGGGCATACCGATCTTGAGAATAGAAACCGTATCACCCAGCGCCTCTTTTACATACAAATAGGAACAGCCGGAGGTGATGATGCCGATCTCGTCAGAGTGCATCTCCACTGTGTTGAAGGCACAATCTTCTGCCAACTGACGCAACACCTCAGTGCGCTGTTCCACCACAGGATGACGCTTGATGGCATTGCCGGGCATCATTATGTATTTCTGGGGATTCTTAACATATTCCTTAATAGGAGTCGCTTCCCGCTCTCCTACCTCCACAATGGACTGACTGTGGGCAATACGGGTGCACATACGCAGCAGAACCGGCGTATCGTATTCCTCGGACAGCGTAAAGGCCGCCTTGGCGTAGGCGTAGGCCTCCGCCGAGTCCGCCGGTTCCAGCATCGGCACCTTTGCAGCCATCGCATAGTGGCGGCTGTCCTGCTCATTCTGGGAAGAGTGCATAGCCGGGTCATCCGCCACGCAGATGACCATACCGCCGTTTACACCGGTATAAGACAGAGTGAACAGCGGATCCGCCGCCACATTCAGGCCCACGTGCTTCATGGCGCAGGCAGAACGGGCTCCCGCCAAGGAGGCACCGAAGGCCACCTCGCAGGCCACTTTTTCATTGGGTGCCCACTCGCTATGAATATCCTCATATTTCGCCAAGAACTCGGTGATCTCTGTGGAGGGGGTGCCAGGATAGCTGGACACCACCTGCAAACCGCCGTCATACAGACCGGCGGCTACCGCTTGGTTACCAATCATTAATTTCTTCATATCTACGTACCTCTCTGTTACGACTTGTTCTGGAAGTCCACCAAACCTTCTCCACCGTACATCTTACGCAGACGGGGTTTCTCGATCTTACCGGTGGGGTTGCGGGGTACGTCCGCGAAGATGATGCGACGCGGACGCTTGTAACGAGGCAGATCCAGACAGAACTCGTTGATCTCCTCTTCGGTTAGGGTCATATCCCTCTTGATCTCGATAATCGCCGCGGCGATCTCGCCCAAGCGGGGATCCGGCAGGCCGATAACCGCCACGTCCTTAATCTTGTTGTGAGCCGCCAGAAAGTTCTCAATCTGCACAGGATACAGATTCTCACCACCGGTGATGATGACGTCTTTCTTACGGTCTACCAGATAGACAAAGCCGTCCTCGTCCTGCATCGCCATATCGCCGGTATACAGCCAACCATCCCGCAAGGTATCCGCAGTAGCGGCGGTGTCCCGATAGTAGCATACCATCACGCCGGGGCCTTTGAGGCACAATTCGCCCACGGCGCCCTGCGCCACTTCCTTGCCCTCAGGGTCCACGATCTTAATCTCCCAGCCGTAGCCGGGGATACCGATGGCACCCACCTTGTGCACATTTTCCACACCCAGATGCACCGCGCCGGGACCAATGGACTCGGACAGACCGTAATTGGTGTCGTACTGCTGGTCAGGGAAATATTCCAGCCAACGCTTGATAAGGCTCTGAGGTACCGGCTGGGCACCGATGTGCATCAGACGCCATTGTTTTAGATCAAAATCGCCGATTGATAATTCGCCGCTGTCCAGCGCATTAAGGATTTCCTGTGCCCACGGCACCAATAACCACACAATGGTGCATTTCTCCTGACTGGCAGCAGTAAGAATGTGTTGGGCCTTGGCTCCTTTAAGAATCACCGCCTTAGAGCCCGCCAGCAGACTGCCGAACCAGTGCATCTTAGCACCCGTATGGTACAGAGGCGGAATACAGAGGAAGCAATCCTCACGAGACTGACCGTGGTGCGCCTGCTCTACCCGACAGGAGTGAATCAGACTGCGATGCTTGTGCAGGATGGCCTTGGGGAAACCCGTGGTACCCGAGGAGAAATAGATGGCGGCATCGTCCTCCTCCTCTAATGTGCAAGAAGGGAACATCCCCGAACACTCGGAAATAAGGTCGTTGTAATCATCCGCAAAAGCAGGACAGCCTGCGCCGAAGTAGATCAGGTTGCACCGCTGACCAATCTTGTCCGCCACCGCCTCCACACGACCGATAAACTCGGTGCCAAAGATGAGCACGTCCGCTTCGGCCAGTTCCAGACAGTAGTCGATCTCATCCGACGAATAGCGATAGTTCAGCGGCACCGCCAATGCGCCCGTCTTTAATATACCGAAATAGATAGGCAACCAATCAATACAGTTCATCAGCAGGATGGCCACTTTCTTGCCCTTGGCGATGCCGTTCTGCTTTAACATATTTGCCAGACGGTTGGCCTTTTCGTTAAACACCTCCCAAGTAATCTCCCGACGGTAATGACGGGCACGGGGGGTGGATTCCACCAATTCATATTCGTGCCACGTGGACTTGCGAGTCTCCGGCTGTTCAGGATTGATCTCCACCAAAGCCACGTCCTTGGCATAGTCCTTCGCGTTTCTCTCCAATAAATGTACAATGGTCATAACGAACTCCTCAAACATAAAAACTACAACTCATACTTTACCACTTTAAAGCGCGTATGTCAACCTTAAACTGCCTGTTTTTTGCGATTTTTTCAAGTTTTTTACAATTTTTTTCAAAAACCTATTGACATATTCGCTTTAAAGTGTTAAAGTGAACTTGCTCGATTTTTCACTTTAAATCGTTAAAACAGAAAGGCGGATGCAAAATGGAACTGCAACTCACCAAATTGGCGGCAATCTCCACCACCGCGTGGATCACCCTACCCATGCTCCTCTGCTTCTTTGGGCTGATGATCGGCGTGGGCTTGGCCTGCCGCAAACACGCCACCAACGTGGACAGTTTTGTGCTGGGCGGTCGCTCGGTAGGCCCGTGGCTTACGGCATTTGCTTTCGGCACCTCCTACTTTTCGGCAGTGATCTTCGTGGGCTATGCAGGACAGTTCGGGTGGAACTTCGGTCTGGCCTCCACTTGGATCGGTCTGGGCAATGCCTTCATCGGGTCGCTGCTGGCTTGGTCGGTTTTGGGACGGCGCACCCGCGTGATGACCCAGCATCTTGGTTCCAAGACGATGCCGGATTTTTTTGAAAAGCGGTACGATTCCAAAAAATTGAAAGTAGTAGCCTCTTTCATTGTATTTATATTCCTCATTCCCTACACCGCCTCTTTGTATAACGGTCTTTCTTCTTTATTTAATAACGTCTTCTCCATTCCATACTGGCTGGTAGTGGTGATGATGGCAGTACTCACCGGCGTATACGTGATCTTCGGCGGCTATATGGCCACCGCCATTAACGATTTCATTCAAGGTATCATTATGCTGGTTGGCATCATCACGGTAATCGCATCGGTATTAGCGAATAACGGCGGTTTTTCCGCCGCGGTAGAGGCACTGAATGTCAGCCCTCAGGCGGGTACTGACTTCACCTCTATTATGGGACCTAACCCCCTTTTCCTGTTGTTCGTGGTGCTGCTCACCTCGCTGGGCACCTGGGGATTGCCTCAAATGGTGGGAAAATTCTACTCCATCAAGGACGAAGCCTCCATCAAAAAAGGCACCATTATCTCCACCATCTTCGCCATTGTAGTGGCGGGTGGCTGTTACTTCTTAGGAGGGTTCGGTCGGTTGTATTACGAAGATATGGTGGCGGGTGACTTCATTTCTGAGACCGGAGTTGTGCTGTTTGATAAGGTCATCCCCACAATGCTCAAAGACTTAGCTCCCGTGGTGGTGGCGCTCATCATCGTGTTGGTACTGGCCGCCTCTATGTCCACCCTCTCCTCCTTGGTGCTGACCTCCTCCTCCACCTTAACACTAGACGTGGTCAAACCGCTGGCAGAGCGCAAAAAGGCAGTATCCGAGCAGCGCAGCGTGTTGATCATGCGGCTGTTTATCGTATTCTTCATCGCCATCTCTGCGATTATCGCCATTCTTAAAGACAGTATCTGGGCAGATTCGGTATTCATCGCTCAAATGATGGGCGTGTCCTGGGGCGCGCTGGCAGGTGCCTTCCTGGCCCCCTTCCTCTACGGTCTGTACTGCAAAAAAATCAGTCGCGCCGCCGTAGCTGTTAGCTTCGCCTTTGGCACAGGGTTGGAAATTGTGCAACTGTGCATCAGCGTCGGCTGGCTGTCAGTGAAGGGCTTCCCCGTGCTCGATTTTATTTTCACCAATTCCCTGTATTCCGGCGTGTTTGCTATGGTAGGTGGTCTGGTATTGGTGCCTATTGTGAGCCTGTTTACACAGCGCTCCTGCCCCACTAACGTAGAGGAGAAATTCGCCTGCTACGACGCGCAGGTGATCACCAGTCAAAAGGTTTCTCTGGGATAAAAACAGCATTAAAAAAACGGGTCACAGCCTAGTGCACTGCCCCAAATTGTGCGGACAACACAAAAACGACCTATATGGTAGTAAATATTAAATTTTAAGCAACGAACTGACATCGCTTTTCAAGTGGTGTCAGTTTTGTTTTTAATTGAATGCGTTGGTGATTGTAGAAAT
>JAZNJO010000035.1:0-16468 GCA_045578085.1 Acutalibacteraceae bacterium
GCCGCCCGAATCGGGCGGCCCTTTTGCTATGGTTTGGGTTTGCAGAGATTTTATGTAGACTCCTCTTCGCTGATCTCCCATATCTCTTTGTCGATGATGGGTTGCTCTCCATAGGTTTGGTAATGCTGCGCTATGCAAAGCCATGCTTTTTTATAGTCTTTAAACGTGTAGTCTACATACAGCTTATGGCCATTTGAAGTGTGTATAATCATGGTGTTGAACGCGGGAGCCCACTTTTTGCCACTGTATTCCAGCCGACGGATTTGTTTCCAGTCTAAGTTGTATTGTCTTCTTCGGGAATACATATAAAAGCCCGCTTCGCTAACGGTGACTTCCTTTTTAAAGTCCAGACTTAACAGAACTATCGCAGTAACCAAAACAGACGTTATGGATCGTCTGACAACACGGCTTAGTTCGATCCACCCTGCATATAACGCCACCAAACACACAACCAATAGAAAAATCACTGTGACAAGCACAAGCAGGTTTTTCTTTTTATCCATACGGAAAGTCATAATCGACATTTCCCCTTTCGCTCAATGGGCACTTTCGGTGGGGTATGTACCTTTACTCCGCAGCGGTGAGCTCGGGCTCGGCTTTCTTACCCAAAATCTCAGGCAGCTGCATACCGGCCATGGAGAAGACCTCCTCCAGGGGAGGAACCGACTTCATCATACCGGAGATAAAGCCGGCGGTGGCATTTTTGCCATCCGCATTCTGACCGTTGTCCCACACGGTGACCTTGTCGATCTTGATGTTCTTGACCGCCTCCACCTGCACCTTCATCAGCTCTTCCAGCTTGTCGGCGATGAGCAGCTTGAGGGCCGCCTCGGCGTCGCCGCCGGCGGACTTGACGATCTCGGCGAAACCGGCTGCTTGCTTTTTCAGGATCTCTTCCATACCGCGGGCTTCCGCTTCCATCTTGGCATAGATAGCGTCCGCTTCACCCTTGGCCTTGCGGCGGATCTGCTCGGCCTCGGCTTCCGCCTCCAGCTCCATCTCCCGCTTCTTGGCCTCGGCCTGCACGATGATGTCCGCCTCCAAGGTAGCCTGCTCTTTGGAGCGACGGGCTTCTTCTGCGGCGCGCTCTGCCGCGTAGGATTCCTCCAACGCCTTAGCGGCCTGAATCTTCTCAGCGGTGGTGGCAATTTTCAGCGCCTCGGCTTCTTTCTCTTTCAGCGCCGCGTCGGACATGGCGATCTTCATCTTGGCCTCGTTCTCACCCTGGATGGCGATGGAGTCGGCCTCGGATACCTTGATACGCTGATCCATGTGGGCGTTGGCCTCACCGATGGAGCCGTCGCGCTCCTGCTCGGCCACGCTCTTTTTCGCGTCATTGATAGCCTTAGCAGCCGCCTCTTTACCCAGGGCGGCGATATAGCCGGATTCGTCGGAAATATCGGTCACGTTCACGTTGATGAGCCGCAGACCGATCTTTTTCAGTTCAGTCTCCACGTTGCTGCTGACCGCCGCCAGGAACTTGTCGCGGTCGGTGTTGATCTCTTCGATGTCCATGGTGGCGATGATCAAACGCAGCTGACCGAAGATGATGTCCTTGGACAATTCTTGAATCTCGGAGAGTTGCAGACCCAGCAGACGCTCGGCGGCATTCTGCATCACGCCCGGCTCGGTGGAGATACCCACCGTAAAGCGAGAGGGCACATCAATGCGGATGTTTTGACGGGACAGGGCGTTCTTCAGATCCACCTGAATGGAGATGGGGGTCAGATCGAGGAAAGCGTAGGACTGGAACACAGGAATCACAAACTCGGCGCCGCCGTGGATGCACTTGGCGCTGCGGTTGGTGCCGTCTTTGTTTTTACCGATGGAGCCGTACACCACCATAATCTTATCCGAGGGACACTTCTTATAGCGGGAGCATACCCAGATCAGGAACGAGATGACTACCAATACGATGGCTGTGATGAGAAAAACAGTACCAGGACCCATAATAGAATACCTCCTAAAAATAATAGACACAGTTTACAGACGGACAGGGGATTTGCCAACCGTTCCGCCGGGTGCGGAACGGGAATGGTTTATTTGCGTTTGACCACCAGTGTGGTCTGGCCGCTGAGGCCGATCACCAGCACCTCGGTGCCAGTGGGGAGAGGGGTGTCCTCGTCGGTGACGGCATCCCGCTCCACATAGGAGCCCTGGAGCAGCACGTTCACTTTGCCCTCACCGGAGCGGGCCGGGGGAATGGTGAGATAGACGCGACCGGCGGTGCCGATGGCGTTGCGGTTGTTAAGATTGCCGTTGTTGCGCAGTCCCATCACTGCGCGCACCAGCAAGGCTATAAGTATCATAGTCGCGATGCCGCACGCCGCCGCGACCAGCAGGGTCAGCCATAGAGTGGAGCCTGCTTCGTCCATAGTAAAGCCCACCCAACCGAACACCACTAAGAAAGCGATGATCCCTCGTACCGAGAAGATGCGCAGACCGTCCAGACCGGTGGGGTCGGGATCGGCGAGGGGGACGTCTTCACCGAAAACACCGTCCGCCGCCGTAAGGTCGGTGTCCAGGTCTCCCACGTCTGCATCGCTGATATCGTGCTCCAAGGACAGTTCCGCGCCGTCGGCGCCGTCTACACCGCCGGTGTCCAGACCGATAAGCATCAGCACCGTCTGGATAGCCAGTACCACCGTGGTGGGGATGGCGATGCAAGCAAAGATCTGTGAGATCAGACTCAGAGAGTCCCACCAAGCAAACATAATGATTCCTCCTTCTTGATTTTACAGCAGTTGAGACAGAGTTTCTTCGGCGGTGCGCCGCGCAATGGATGCGTAGTGGGCATAAGCCATCACCTGCAACGTCTTTTCCAGCCGTCCACGGGCACCGGGCACGGGCTCCGCATAGTCGGCGGCGGCCTTGTGCGCCGCCTGACGGATGGATTCGTGGCTGATGATGCCGCCGGTTTCGGCAATCATATCGGTATAGCGGTGATACAGCTCGCTGTCGCGGATCACATCATCGCTCTCATCCCGCAGATTACCGTTGATGTAGGAAAGAAGTTCGCAGATGCGTTCCAGTTGCATGGACTCGCACAGCATATGGATGATAACGATACGGGCGAACTGATCTTTCGTATACTGACGATGTTGGGGAGAGGAGACAAAACCGCGCTTGACCCAGTTCTGGATGCGGTAGGGTTCCAGCTCGGTCATAACCGATACTTGGGATAGGGTAATGCCGCCGGCGGCGAACAGACCGTCAAACAACTGACGCGAGACCCCCTTGTGAATGCCGGAGACTTCGATCGTAGTCCCCGGAAGTGTAGTAGCCATGACGCCACCTCCTAATCAGGTTGATATAATTATATCACACGGTCACGTGACTGTAAAGAGGGTTTTTGTGATTTTTTGCAAATTTGTCGAATTGCACAATTTTGAGATATTTGTTTTGTGCAGAGAAGGAAAGCGGTAGGCCGGGTGGATTGAGAGAATATGGTCAGTGATGGAGGATGCATAAAAAATCGCAGTTTTTTCGATTTTTTCACAAAAAACTGTTGTCAAACCGCTTAGGATGTAGTATAATCGTATAAAACAAACGAGGTTTGTTGAATATTTTTGTGCAAAATATCCTATTTCCCTCAATTTTGCTGGTCGAATTAGCCAAAGAGAGGGAAGAGGTTATCAGAAAGGGCGTGCATCCATGAAAAACTACAATGCAAAAACCATCCGTAATGTGGCGCTGACCGGCCATGCCGGTTCCGGCAAGACGTCGCTGACCGAGGCTATGTATTATCTGGCCTATCAGGCGGACCGTCTGGGCAAAGTAGCGGATGGTAACACGGTCAGCGATTTTGATCCTGAAGAGATTCGCCGCCAGGTGTCGGTATCCACTTCTTTGGTTCCTGTTGAGTGGAAGAACACCAAGATCAACCTGCTGGATACTCCCGGTCTGTTTGACTTTGTGGGTGGACTGCGCGAGGGTATCCGCGCTGCCGGTAGTTCGGTGATTGTGGTCTCCGGTAAGAGCGGTGTGTCCGTGGGCGCCGAGAAGGCTTTTGCTGCTGCCCAGAAGAAGGGGATCGCCACTATTTTCTTCATTAATAAGCTGGACCGCGAGAGTGCGGATTTCTATAAAGTGTTTGAAGATTTGAAGACCAAGTTCGGCCCGATGGTTTGTCCCATGGTGGTTCCTCACGTGGTGGATCATAAGGTGGAGTGCTACGTTAACCTGTTGGAGTATCGCGCCTATACCTATGAGAACGGCAAGGCTAAGCAGGTACCCATTCCAGATATGGGGCACCGTCTGGAAGGCCTGCGCACCGCGATGAACGAGGCGGTTGCGGAGACCAGCGAGGAGCTGATGGAAAAATACTTCTCCGGTGAAGAGTTTACCCCCGATGAGTTGATTCAAGGTATTGCCTCGGGTGTCCGCAAGGGTGAGATCGCTCCCGTATTCTGCGGTTCTGCACAGGAGTTGGAGGCTATTGATCAGTTGTTGACCGGTTTGTTGTGGCTGGCTCCCTGGGCGGAGTCCGTGGCCGGCGAGATTGGCGCCAACGCTGCCGGAGAACCCATTGAACTGGAAGTGGATGAGAACGCCCCCACCGTGGCCACTGTCTTCAAAACTGTGGTGGATCCCTTCGTGGGTAAGATGGTGTACTTCAAGGTCATCCGCGGTAAGGTGGTCCCGGATATGGCATTGCTCAATAGCCGCACCGGCGACACCGAGCGGCTGGGCAAATTGTTCTACGTCCGCGGCAAGAAGCAGGAGGAGGCTCCCTTCATCGGCGCCGGTGATATCGGTGCGGTAGCAAAGCTGGTCAACACCGGCACCGGCGACACTCTGTGCGCTCCCAGTTGCCCCGTAACCCTGCCCGGCGTTCCCTTCGATGCCCCCTGCCTGTCTATGGCGGTCAATACCACCAAGAAGGGCGACGAGGAGAAGGTCGCCACCGGTCTGGCTCGTCTGGCGGAAGAGGATCCCACTATTAAGGTGTATAAGAATACCGAGACCAATGAGTTGATTCTGTCCGGTATGGGCGAGCAGCATCTGGATATCATTGTGTCTCGCTTGAAGGCTAAATTCGGTGCTGAGGTCACACTATCGGTACCGGAGGTGGCCTATCGCGAGACCATTCGTCGCAAAGTGAAGGTGCAGGGCCGTCACAAGAAGCAGTCCGGCGGTCACGGTCAGTTTGGTGACGTGTGGATCGAGTTCGAACCTTGGGAGGGCGAAGAACTGGTCTTTGAGGAGAAAGTATTCGGTGGCGCTGTGCCCAAGAACTACTTCCCTGCGGTGGAAAAAGGCTTGCAGGATTGCGCCAAGGAGGGCGTGTTGGCCGGCTATCCGCTGGTGGGTGTTAAGGCCACGCTGGTTGACGGCTCCTACCACCCTGTGGATTCCTCCGAAATGGCATTTAAGACTGCGGCTTCTTTAGCCTACAAGGCGGGTATCGCGGATGCCAACCCCATTTTGTTGGAGCCGGTGATGCATCTGTCGGTGTATGTTCCTTCGGATAATACCGGTGACATTATGGGCGATATCAATAAGCGTCGCGGTCGTGTGTTGGGCATGAATCCTGCTGAGGATGACCTGACCTGCATCGAGGCCGAGGTGCCGGAAGGCGAGATGGGTGACTATGCGGTGATGCTCCGCTCCACCACGCAGGGCCGCGGTTATTTCACGCTGGCCTTTGAACGCTATGAAGAGGCGCCAAAACCGGTAGCGGATAAGGTGATTGTCGCTCGCGCCAAGGCAGAGTAAAGAAATGTAAAAGGAAGAGTCGAAGCGTAGGCTTCGGCTCTTCCTTTTTTGAGTTTTTTGTTTTGTTGTGGAAAAAACTTTGTAATTTTTGACGAATAGATTTTTCTAACCAAAATATTGAATTTTCGCCGCAGGTATGCTACTATAAAACAAAATGGGGAGATGCGGAAATTTCCTCGGTTCGCACTGGAACAACAACGGGTTTTCGCCCGATTTTATAGGATCTCCGTGACAACAACAGTATTTGAAAAGTAAAATGGAGGAAATAATATGCCTATCAGTATTACTGAAATGCACGCATCCGATTGGTTGTCCATTATCATTGGCCTGATTGTAGGCCTCGTGTTCTTTATGTTCGGCATGAACGTTATGTCGGGCAATCTGGAGAAGATGTCCGGCGGTAAATTAGAACGCACGTTGAAGACGGCTACGTCCAACCCTTTTATCAGTATTCTTCTGGGTGCCGCTATCACCATTGCGGTTCAGTCTTCGTCGGCTACCACCGTTATGATGGTGGGTCTGGTCAACTCCGGTTTGATGACTATGTCTCAAACTTTGTACGTCATTTACGGTGCCAATATTGGTACTACCTTCACTTCGTGGATTCTCTCTATGTCCGGTATTGAGAGCGGCAACATCGCTGTTTTGATGCTCAAACCCGAGAATTTCGCTCCTGTTCTGGCCCTTATCGGTACCGTAATGGTAATGATGTCTAAAAAAGATCAGCGCAAGAGTATCGGTACGGTGTTTATCGGCTTCGCCGTTCTTATTTATGGTATGGAGATGATGGGCGATGCAGTGGGACCTCTGTCCGAACTCAAAGAGTTCGGTGATCTGGTGACCCGTTACAGCAATCCCCTGTTGTTGCTGCTCATCAGCATCGTATTTACCGGTATCATTCAGTCCTCTGCGGCCACCATCGGTATTGTGCAGACCTTTGCTATGAGCGGAGCGATTACCAACTATATGTCTATCCCGCTGGTGATGGGCGCCAATATTGGTACGTGTGTCACTTCGTTGATTTCTTCCATTGGTACCAACCGCAACGCCAAGCGGGTGGTGGTGCTTCATTTTACTATGAACCTGATCGGCACTGTGGTTTGGTTACCGGTTTTGATGCTTTTCAATTCCTTCCTTGCCGAGGGTGGCTTCATTTACAACTTCTTGCACGACTACGGACAGGCTAACGCTTTCGCGGTGGCGGTGTGCCATTCTATTTTTAATATTCTGACCGCAGCGTTGTTGTTACCCTTCGGCAAACTGATGGAGAAGCTGGCCAAGCTCGTGATTCGGGACAGCAAGGAAGAGACCAGGCCTCAGGGATTGTTCCTGGACGAGCGTCTGCTCAATTCTCCCTCTGTCGCGGTGTCTGAGAGCAATGCGGCCACCATCGGTATGTGCGCTCTGGCTCATCAGAACGTGTTGCGCGCCATCGGTTTGTTTGAGAAGTACGATGAAGCTACGGTTGAGATGATTCGCGCTGCTGAGAAGACCTTGGATGAGGACGAGGACAAGTTGGGCACCTATCTGGTGCAGCTGTCTTCTCGCTCTTTGTCCGAGAAAGACTCTCAGGTGGTGTCTAAGATGCTTCACGCTATCGGTAACTTTGAGCGTTTGGGCGACCACGCGCTGAATCTGACCGGCGGAGCCAAAGAGTTGATGGAGAAGGGCTTGTCTTTCTCCGGCGAAGCAAAGAAAGAACTCAACGTACTGGTCGAAGCGCTACGGGAGATCTTGGAGATCACCGACTGCGCTTATGCTGAGAACGATATAGCACTGGCGACTCAGGTGGAGCCCTTGGAGGAGGTCATTGACGATTTGATTGCGCAGATTCGCACGAATCATATCCGCCGTCTGCGCCAGGGCGAGTGCAGTATAGAGATGGGCTTTGTTCTGTCGGATGCGCTCACCAACTTTGAGCGTGTCTCCGACCATTGCTCCAATGTTGCGGTGGCTATCATTGAGACCGAGAATAATGCCTATGACATTCACAACTATCTCCATGGTGTGAAGCACGATAGCGCAGAGTTTAGCAGCGCTTATGCTACCTACAAGAAAACGTATTCCTTGGTGTAATGCAATAAAAAAAGAAGGACGCATCCGCGGGATGCGTCCTTCTTTTTTTATTGCGGGGTGAGCATATAATTGCGCATTTCGGTAGGCGTGCGCTGGAAGTGCTTTTGAAAACAGCGGCAGAAGTAGCCGCAGTCAGAGAAACCGCTGAGCTGTGCCACTTGCGCGATGGATAGCTCCGGCTGTTTGAGTAGTTGCTGTGCTCTTTCGATACGAAGAAGCCGTAGGTAAGAGGATAGGGTCAATCCCATCTCTTTTTTAAACTGACGGCAGAAATAAGCTTCGCTGTAATTAAAAAGTTGGCTGACCGATTTAGCGGAGATGGATTCGGTGTAGTGGTTGTTGATATATTCCAACACCTCTTTGAAACGGTCATTGGCTTGGGTGGGAAGAGAGGCAGCTTCGGTCAAACAATGCTGATATAAGCACCCCAACACTTCATAAATGCGGCTAATCACGATAAGCGTATGTTCTTTTTTGCGCAGTGCTGTGATTAGATTCGTCACACAATCGGCTACGATCGTGTTGGTAGAGTGAGGGGTAAACTGAATCAGCCCCTGCACCAGAGGAAGCAGATACTGTTGTACCGAAGGTACGTTGTTATATAGAGCCCCTACGTCAAAGACCACCACGTCGTAGATCAAGCCTTCCGTAGAGGAGATACCGTAATGCATTTGCTTGGGGTTGGCAATGACTATGCTGCCGGCTTCAGCCACAAAGGGAAGGCCGCCGACAGTCATATTCATACTGCCTTGTACAATGTGCAGGATCTCCATACGGTCGTGGCAGTGGGGGTTGATGCAGGTCGTGTTCGGTTGTTGCACCTCTATTTGCCACTCCTTGATGTCTGTGGAACCAAATGGGGTGTCGCCAATCTGCAAAAATGAATAGCTAGCCATATTCTCACCTCACAATGTTAAAATTATCCAATTAAGAGTCAAAATATTTCAAAACGCATTTTTCTTTTATTATAGCACACGTAAGTCAGAAAAGCAATACCCCAATAAAATTAAGGCTTAACTGCTGTTTAAGAAACGAAAAATCAAATTAAGAGAATAAGGAAAGTCAAAAAAGGTAAATCAAAAAAATACAATAACAAAAACCGCCCAAAACCAATTGGGCGGTCCGGATTAGCAGATTTTATCCTTCCCGATGCAGGGCGGGAGGCAGCTGTTCTTCCGTATACAGTTCGATGCCGTTATGTTTCAGCAGGCGGGCGGTGATGCCGTTGCCGGCGATCTTACGCCCCGTATGACTGCCGTCCCGAATGCGACAGACCCCGCAACTGGGGCTGCCTTCTTTAAGGATGGCGGCGGTAAGTCCCAATCGGCGGCACAATTCCAGTGCTCCCTTGGCGCCGCGGGTATACTCTGCCGTGCAGTCGGTGCCGTCCTGTGTCAGCACCCGTGCGCCTAGGATTTCGCAAGGTTTGCGGGGGATGGGCAGACCACCCTCGCGCTCGGGACAAAAGGGCACCGCTAGCCCTTCCTCCGCCAAACGGCGCAGGGCGGGATAGTCAAAGGTGCCCCCGTCATAACGGCAATGCTGCCCGCACAGACAGGCGCTGATGAGATATACAGGCTGTGTCATCAGAAATACCGTACCAGTGAGATAACCTTGCCCAGCACCACGGCTTCTTTCACGATGATAGGCTCGTACTCGGGGTTCTCGGGTTGCAGACGGATGTGATCCTTTTCCACGTAGATGCGCTTGACGGTGGCCTCATCACCCACCAGCGCCACCACCACGTCGCCATTTTGCGCCGTGTTGGTGCGGCGGACGATCACCACGTCCCGGTCCAGGATACCGGCGTTGATCATACTGGTACCGCTGACCCGCAGGGCAAACAGCTCGCCCGCCGGATACTGGCTGCCGCCGGAGAAGGGGACGTAGTCCTCTACCTCCTCCACCGCCAGAATGGGCATACCGGCGGAGACGCGACCCAGCAGGGGCACCCGGGTGACGCTCTCGCCGGGTAGACGGATGGCACGGTTGAGGCCGCTGCGGCGGTCGATATAGCCCTCATCCTCCAGCCGCTTGAGATAGGCGTGGACGGTGGAGGTGGACTTGATGCCGGTGGCCTCGCAGATCTCCCGCACAGAGGGGGGGATGCCGTCGCCCAGCCGATCTTTTACAAAAGCCAATACTTTTTGTTGTTTTTCATTTAAGGGTTTCATAGAAAAAACCTCCTATTTCTATACTCCTGTGCCCAGTATAGCACATATGTTCGAAAAATGCAAACATTTGTTTGCTGTTTTTGAAATTTTTTTGTGTTTTTTGCAGTTCACAATTTTCTTACGGAGAATTCATGATTTCGACACAGAATATTCATACTTGTCCCGTATACTGAGGGTGTACTCAGGAGGGCGGGATGGAGCCGCACCGGAACGCCCTGTAAAACCCGAGTACATCCTCCTCAAAACACCCCTCTAACAAAGGAAAACCGTCCAGCGCTTCGGCGTCGGGCGGTTTTCCTTGTTGCGGTTTAGTTTAAGTTGTACTTTTCCACCAGCTCGTCCATGGTGGCGCAGTCGGTGAAGAGACGCGCATTGGATTTGTTACGGTCGTGGAGGATGTTCCCCTCTTCGTCCAGCCAAAAGGTGCTTTGATACAAGTTGCACGGTCCGCTGAGGGTTTCCTTAAACTTCTTGATTTTTCGATAAAACTTTGGGTCATTCTCTTTGAGAGAGGTCCAGTATTCATCACTGCGGGACTTAAGGAATAACAGCACGCGATCTCCTTTTTCAAAATAGCCGCCGACAGTCATTATGTTATCGACAGAATAGGTTTTGCCATCCCCCGAAAGGGGAACTACGATCTTATTGTTTTCAGGAACAGAGCCTCGTAAAGTGCGAGTGACTTTAATATGAGAGTACTGTCCCGGCATACCTTTGGTAAGCTGTTCGGGCGTATTCTCGCTTTTGTGATAAATGATTTCTGTTTTGGTCACGGTGCCCACGATGATGGTATCCGCAACGTCAATTAACCCTTGCTCGTCGTAGTGGAGAAAATCATCGTAGAGGGCACTGATTGGTTGCGATGGCTCTTTGTTGGCGTTGCACCCACAGAGGAGTGAAAGAGCACAGAGGAAGGATAACCATTGAAATAATCTTCGCATATACATTTCTCCTTGTTGTTTACTTTACACTAAAAAAGCGCAAACGAACCCTAGAGCGGTCTGTTTGCGCACAAAAATTATCCATCGGAGTCCCCTCGCTTTCTATTCTGAAACGGAGTGGCAACGGGTATTCAGTTTACGATTTCAGTATAGCAAGATCCCGCCACCTTGTCAATAGGAGGAGGTGTAAGGGAGAAATGTTCGCTTTGCTCTTGACTTTTTCGGTGGGGTGGGGTATGATAGGTGTGCTATAAATAGTATATAAAGACGATGAACGAGACAGTAGCGTAGCGGGGAGTCTCCCACAGCGAGTCGGGGGTGGTGTAAGCCCGACGGAGAGCGGCGGCGTGAAGATCACTCGGGAGTTGCCGGCTGAATGGGTGTGTCCCACTAGGCGCGGACGGTTCTCCACCGTTATCGGGAGGGCGTATGATGGTACGTGCGATAATAGGTGGTATAGCGAGGTTTGACCTTCGTCCTGTTTTGCGGGGCGGAGGATTTTTTATTTTTCGGAGGTTATGAGATGTACAAGAAAGTATCGACCAATATGAACTTTGTACAGCGGGAGCGGGAGGTGTTGCAGTTCTGGACGGACAACAAGGTGTTCGAGCAGAGCTTGCAGGCCAATAAGGAAGGGGAGACCTATACCTTCTACGACGGTCCTCCCACCGCCAACGGCAAGCCCCATATCGGCCACGTGCTCACCCGCGTGATCAAGGATATGGTGCCCCGCTACCGCACCATGAAGGGGTATATGGTGCCCCGCAAGGCCGGCTGGGATACCCACGGCCTGCCGGTGGAGCTGGAAGTGGAGAAGCAGCTGGGTCTGGACGGTAAGGAGCAGATCGAAGAGTACGGTCTGGAGCCCTTTATCGGCAAGTGCAAGGAGAGCGTCTGGAAGTACAAGGGCATGTGGGAGGATTTCTCCGGCACCGTTGGCTTCTGGGTGGATATGGACGATCCCTACGTGACCTATCACGACGATTACATCGAGTCCGAGTGGTGGGCTCTCAAGCAGATCTGGGATAAGCAGCTGCTGTACAAGGGCTTTAAGATCGTGCCCTATTGCCCCCGTTGCGGCACCCCTCTGTCCAGTCACGAGGTGGCGCAAGGCTACAAGAGCGTCAAGGAGCGCTCCGCCGTGGTGCGCTTCAAGGTGGTAGGAGAGGACGCCTACTTCCTGGCCTGGACCACCACCCCCTGGACTCTGCCCTCCAACGTGGCCCTGTGCGTCAACCCCGACGAGACCTATTGCAAGGTAAAGGCCGCCGACGGCTACACCTACTATATGGCCGAGGCACTGCTGGATCGAGTGCTGGGTAAATTGGCTACCGAAGAGACTCCCGCCTATGAGGTGCTGGAGCGCTACGTGGGCAGCGACCTGGAGCGCAAAGCCTACGAGCCGCTGTTCGACTGCGCCAAGGCGGTAGCCGATAAGCAGCGCAAAGAGGGCTTCTTTGTCACCTGCGATAGCTACGTCACCATGACCGATGGTACCGGTATCGTCCACATCGCCCCCGCCTTTGGTGAGGACGATGCTCAGGTGGGGCGCAAGTACGACCTGCCCTTTGTGCAGCTGGTGGATGGCGCCGGTCATATGACCGAGGATACCCCCTTCGGCGGTCTGTTTGTTAAGGACGCGGACCCCAAGATCCTGGTGGATCTGGATGCCCGCGGTCAGTTGTTTGATGCGCCCAAGTTCGAGCACGACTATCCTTTCTGCTGGCGTTGCGACACCCCCCTCATCTACTACGCCCGTGAGTCCTGGTTTATCAAGATGACCGCGGTGCGTGAAGACCTGATCCGCAACAACAATACCGTCAACTGGATCCCCGAGTCCATCGGTAAGGGTCGTTTCGGTGACTGGTTGGAGAATGTGCAGGATTGGGGCATCAGCCGTAACCGCTATTGGGGCACCCCGCTCAATATTTGGGAGTGCTCCTGCGGCCACCAGCATTCCATTGGCAGCCGCGAGGAGTTGAAGGCCATGGCCATCGATTGCCCAGAGAACGTAGAACTGCACCGCCCCTTTATTGATGCGGTCACCCTGCGCTGCCCCGAATGCGGCGGCGAGATGAAGCGTGTGCCCGAGGTCATCGACTGCTGGTTTGACTCCGGTGCCATGCCTTTCGCTCAGCATCACTATCCCTTTGAGAATCAGGATCTGTTCAACCAGCAGTTCCCGGCGGATTTCATTTCCGAGGGTGTGGACCAGACCCGTGGCTGGTTCTATTCGCTGCTGGCGATCTCCACCCTGCTGTTCAACAAGGCACCCTATAAGAACGTGCTGGTGCTGGGTCACGTGCAGGATGAGAACGGTCAGAAGATGAGCAAGTCCAAGGGCAACGCCGTGGATCCCATCGAGGCGCTGAACACCTATGGTGCCGACGCCATCCGCTGGTATTTCTATTCCAACTCTGCTCCTTGGCTGCCCAACCGCTTCTCCGGCAAGGCGGTGCAGGAGTGCCAGCGTAAGTTTATGGGTACTCTGTGGAACACCTATGCCTTCTTCGTGCTGTACGCCAACATTGATAATTTTGATGCTTCCAAGTACACCTTGGAGTACGACAAGCTGTCGGTGATGGATAAGTGGCTGCTGTCCAAGCTCAATACCACCGTCCGCGCCGTTGATGACCATCTTGCAAACTACCGCATCCCTGAGGCGGCCCGCGTATTGCAGGATTACGTGGACGAGATGAGTAACTGGTACGTCCGTCGCAGCCGCGAGCGCTTCTGGGGCAAGGATATGCCGCAGGATAAGATCAATGCCTATATGACCCTGTACACCGCACTGGTGACGGTGGCAAAGGCGGCGGCACCCATGATTCCTTTTATGGCGGAGGACATCTACCGTAATCTGGTGTGCGAGAACGATCCCACCGCTCCTGTCAGTGTGCATTTGTGTGCTTTTCCTGAGGTGAACGAGGATTATATCGACACCGCGTTGGAAGCTGCTATGGAGAACGTGTTGCAGATCGTGGTGCAGGGTCGCGCCGCCCGTAACGGCGCCGCCTGCAAGAATCGTCAGCCCTTGGGTAAGATGTACGTACAGATGGAGGGTGCTCTGGATGAGTATTGCACCGCCATTATTGCGGATGAGTTAAATATTAAGTCGGTGGAGTTTATCACTGATGCCGCCGCCTTTATGAGCTATTCTTTTAAGCCCCAGCTTAAGACTGTGGGTCCCAAGTACGGCAAGCAGCTGGGCGAGATTCGCACCGCTCTGGCCGAACTGGACGGCAATGCCGCAAAGGCGGAGCTGGATGAGAAGGGGGCCATTACTTTGAGTCTCGCTTCCGGCAACGTGACGCTGGCCACCGAGGATCTGCTCATCGAGACCACGCAGACCGAGGGCTATTATACCGTCACCGATCGGGGCATCACCGTGGCCATCGACACCCGCCTGACCCCCGAACTGATCGAGGAAGGCTTTGTCCGCGAGCTGGTCAGTAAATTGCAGACTATGCGTAAGGAGGCGGGCTTTGAGGTGATGGACACCATTTCCGTGTACGTCACCGGCAATGACACCGTGGAAAAACTGATGGGTCGCAACTGGACCGATATCGGTAACGACGTAATGGCCACTGCCTTGACCGCGGGCGAGACCGCCGGCTATGTCAAGGAGTGGAATATCAACGGTGAGACCGTCACCTTGGCGGTGGAAAAGAACGCCAACTGATCGTAATAGGTTGCATTTTTGCGAAAAAATGCTATAATAACCTTTATAACCAAATGAAAGGAGATTTCACTATGATGATTACCAAAGAGAGCATCATCGGTGCCATTCTGGATGCCGATGCCACCACCGCTCCTTATTTCTTGGAGATGGGTATGCACTGTCTGGGTTGCCCCGGCGCCCGCAGTGAGAACCTGGAGCAGGCCTGCGCCGTCCACGGTGTGGATGTGAACGACCTGGTGGAGAAGCTGAACAAGCACTTCGGCAATTAATTTGAAACCGGCAGGGGTATGCCCTCTGCCGGTTTTGTCTATGGAGACAGTATGATTACATTAGACAAACGATTATCTGCAGTGGCTGTGTTGGTGCGCCACGGCAGTCGTCTGGCAGACATCGGCACCGACCACGCCTATTTGCCCACCTACTTGGTGCAGACGGGAGTATGTCCCTCGGCCATCGCGTCGGATATCGGAGCGGGGCCCTTGGAGGCGGCGCGGCATACGGTCACCGCCGCTGGGCTGACAAGTGAAATTGCTTTACGGTTGGGAGATGGTCTTGCCACTGTGTCTGCGGATGAGGTGGAGGACATCGCCATCGCTGGTATGGGGGGCGAGACCATCGCCGCCATTCTGGAGGCCGCCCTGTGGGTGAAAGACCACCGGTTGCGGCTGATCCTGCAGCCCATGACTCGGGCCGAGGATCTGCGCCGGTGGCTGTTACATAACGGCTTCTCGGTATTGGAGGAGCATCTCATCCGGGACGGCCGTCACCTTTATCCGGTATTGGCGGCGGAGTATACCGCCGCCCCCGTTTGCGAGGATGAGGTGCTTATTTACGGCGGATTTTTCACCCCTGAGGAGGGCAGACCCTATCGGCAAATGATGGCGGAGCATCTGTGCCGCCGTGCCCGTGGCTACTATCACGACGGCGACTTCGTCGCCGTTTCCCGACTGACCGATTTGAGCGAATTGCTTAGAAGAATGTGAAGGAGTGCTGAACATGATCAAGGATTTGAAAATCTGGGAGAATGAAATCCCCTTGTATGACGAGAATATCCCCTTTGAGAATAAGATGACCGCCTATATCCACGAGGACGGGGAAACTCACCCTGCGATGATCGTGTATCCCGGTGGCGGCTATTGCATCCACGGTGAGTGGGAGTGCGACCCTGTGGCTCAGTTTTACTATGACAACGGCTACAACGCCTTCATCGTGTACTACCGTGTGCGCCCCTATCCTCATCCTGCCCCGATGCTGGATGCTCAGATGGCGGTCAAGTCGGTGCGCCAGCACGCCGCCGAGTGGGGTGTGGACCCCGATCGTGTGTTCGGCGTGGGTTTTTCCGCCGGTGGACACCTGTGCGGTTGTGTTGCGGTGTTTGAGGATATCGTAGCTCAGTATCTGCCGGATGCGCCTGCCTGTGATTCCCGTCTCACCGGCGCTATCCTTGGCTATCCCGTCACCTGCGCCGATCCCGATGCCGGTCATCAGGATTCTTTCCGCCACATTCTCGGCGAGGATGCCTCGCAGGAATTGTTGGACACACTCTCTTTGGAGAAGCATATCAGCGACAAAACCTCGCCTATCTTTATGTGGCATACCATCCCCGATACGCTGGTCCCCTTCGAGCACTCAGTCCGTCTGACCAAGGCGATGGCGGCGGCGGGGCGCTATGTGGAGCTGCACCTGTTCCCTGAGGGTGAGCACGGCAATGCTATGGCGGGCTGGCTTCCCGGTGCCTGCCAGTGGGGCAACTTGTCTCTGGATTTTATGAATCGCGTGAAATGATAAAAAAGACCGGGCCGACGGCTCGGTCTTTTTTAATCCGGGCGTTGGGGCGCGGGCTCGGGTTGGGCCCGGTAAGCCCCCCAGCCGCCCCCCCC
>JAZNJO010000036.1:0-20715 GCA_045578085.1 Acutalibacteraceae bacterium
CCTTGGCTCACAGAACGACATGGCTACGATCCGACTTCAACCGCCGTCAGGCGGATTTGCTGGATCTCCAACCCGACTGTGTGAGTATTTTCATCGGCACCAACGATGCGTGGAGCGAGTTGGATGGGGGCAGACCCATTCAGACCGAGGGGTTCGAGCAGATGTATAGCGACCTGTTGGAGGAGATCTTCACCACCTGTCCGCAGACTAAGGTGATGCTTGTTTCCCCCTACGTGATGGAGGGTCTTTATTCCAAGAATACTGAGGAACAGCCCGACCGTTTGGCTTGTTTTCGAACCCATATCGCTTCGCGCATTGCGGTGGTGCGGGATCTTGCAAAGCGCTATGATCTGCCCTTCGTGGATATGCAGGCGGTGTTTGATGAGGCCTGCGCGCGGGCGGATGCCTCATGCTGGTGCACCGACGGGGTGCATCCTACTCCCGCAGGCCACGAACTCATCAAACGGGCGTGGCTGGAAGCCTTCGCCACAATGAACGTATAGGATTTGATTGCTCACACTAAGGAGAGAGAAAAATGGCAAAACGTATTTTGTTTATGGGAGATTCCATCACCGATGCCAGCCGCGACGGGGAGAACCCCTTTAATCTGGGACACGGCTATGCCACTTTGGTCGCCTCTGCGCTGGGTGTGGACTATCCCGCCGCGTATGAGTGCATCAACCGTGGCATCAGCGGCAATCGCATTGTGGATGTGTACGCCCGTATTAAAAAGGACTTTATCAATCTCAAACCCGACTATGCCAGCATTTACATCGGTGTCAACGATACATGGCATGAGATCTGGGAGCAAAACGGAGTGGATACCGACAAGTTCGAGCGAGTGTACCGTTTGATGCTGGATGAGGTGCTTACCGCCTGCCCCGGTATTAAGTTGATGCTTATCGCCCCTTATGTGTTGGAAGGATGGGCCACCTGTAATCAGGAGGAGATGCCGGATCGTTTGGCGCGCTTTGCCACCGACGTGGCCGCTAAGGCGGCGGTGGTCAAGCGGGTGGCCGAGGAATACGACCTACCCCTTATTGAATTACAGCCCATCTTTGACGCGGCTTGTGAGCAGGCACCTGCCTCCCATTGGTCGGCGGACGGGGTACATCCCACCTGCGCGGGACACGAGCTGATTAAGCGGGCGTGGCTGGACACCTTTGCCACGATGCAGTAAGGGAGGGCTCACGGTGCGGTATGCCCACTGGTTTGCTCGCCATACTCAAAGCTTGCGCCATAAACGGGTGGCGGTGGTGGGCGCCACCGGCGGTATCGGCATACCGCTTTGTCACCATCTGGCGCGGCTGGAGGCGGAGTTAATTCTTTTGTGTCGCAGTGCAACCAAAGCCGAGGCGCTGATGGCGGAGCTGCGCCGCGCCTATCCGACGGTGACCGTGTCCTTTATCCCTGTCGACTTGGAGGATACGGACTCAGTAATGGCGGCAGGGGAGCGGCTGGCGACCCAGCCACCTCACGTGCTGATTCATAACGGCGGCGCCTATGCTATCCCTCGCCATACCACCTCGTTGGGTGTGGATAACGTGTACCAGATCAACTGTCTGTCCCCGTATCTACTCACTGAGCGGTTGTTGGCGCCTATGGCGTCGGTGGGCGGTCGCGTGGTGGCGGTGGGCAGCGTGGCTCATCGCTACGGACGGGTGGATCCTGACGATGTGGACTTCGCCACCCGCACCGCCGCCTCGCAGGTGTATGGCAACGCCAAGCGGCACCTGATGCTGGCTTTATACGAGCGGTTTCGGGATGTAAAGGGCGTCGCCTTGTCGGTGGTACACCCCGGCATCACCTTCACCAACATCACCAATCACTACCCTGCGTGGCTCTTTGCGCTGATCAAGCACCCGATGAAGGTGGTGTTTATGCCTCCGCGCCGTGCGGCTTTGTCTGTGCTTCGCGGTGTGTTTCAGTCCACCGCTTACGGGGAGTGGATCGGTCCGTGGCTCTTTGATGTGTGGGGGATGCCCTGCAAACGGAAACTGCGCTCCTTCACCGAGATGGAAGCCCGTATCGCGTTTGATGCAGTGAAGAAATATACCTAATTCAATCCCGTGTGCTTATCACACGGGATTTTGCTGCGTTTACGGGCATACTATCCTCGAAAGGGGAGAGTAAAATGATCGAACAGGATACCATTAAGCTGCTCAGAGAGTGCGATGCGGGCATTCGGATGGGGGTGGATTCCATCGACGATGTGTTGGACTACGTCCGCGGAGATGAGCTGCGCCGCTATCTGACCGAGAGCAAGCAGGCACATCGGGAGCTGGATCGGGAGTTGCAGGAGCTCTTGGACCGCTATCGGGACGAGGGGAAAGAGCCCAACCCCATCGCCAAGAGTATGTCCTGGATGAAGACGGCGGTGAAACTCAAACTGGACGAGTCGGACGCCACCATTGCCGACCTGATGACCGATGGGTGCAATATGGGTGTTAAGTCCCTGAGCCGCTATCTTAACCAGTACGCGGCGGCGGACGAGACCTCCAAGGATATCTGCAAACGGCTCATCAAGTTGGAGGAAAAACTCAGCGTACAAATGCGGGATTATCTGTGAATAAAAGGGCACGGGGCTGATGGCTCCGTGCCCTTTACTGTTGTAAAATCGGCCAATATTATTGTAAAATCGGCCAATCTTAGCAGTTGCTATGTTCTTCCAATCTGTGTTATACTGAATTTTGAGAGGAGGGGATGCCGGTATGGAGCATAGCACCATCGGAAAAGAATACGGCTCGGGGCGTGTTGTCCGGGTGGAGTGCCGCGAAAACCCCACCCCGGAGGAATTGTTCATCCGGGACGAGTGCTTTCTGCTGCTGCTCATCACCCGTGGCACTGCGGTTTTCTCCGCCTATGGGCGGGAATTTACTGCTGTGGCCCCCTGCCTTGTGTGCTTTGATGAGAGCGAGGACCCGCAGCTGGTCCGCAGCCACGATCTGCGGTGCTGGGGCGTATTCTTTCACCCCACCTTTCTCAATGTGAATCTAACCTTTTCCCGGCTGCGGGCCAAGGGATTTGACGAGACCGCCATGCAGCACGATTTCTTTTTGCTGCATCCCTTTATCCACCATGCGGCGCCGATTCCCCTGACCGACGGTTATCGTCTGTCGCTGCAGATGAGTTGCCGGGAGCTGCGGCGGGAGCTGGCCCAGCAGCCGGATTGGTACTGGTCCTGCCGGTCGCGCTCCTATGTGATGGAGATGCTCATCGCCCTGGAGCGGCTGTATGCCTATGAGCAGCGACCCCGGGGGCGGGACGCGGTGCAGGATGCCATCCTGTATCTGGAGAGTCATTACGGCGAGGAGATCTCTCTGGAGAGTCTGTCCGCCTATTGTCGGGTCAACCGCACCACCCTGAGCCGCTGTGTCCGGAAGGCCACCGGCCTGACCCCTCGAGAATACCTATTGAACCACCGGATGACGGTGGCGAAAAAGCATCTGGCCTTTACCGAAATGCCCATCAAGGAGATCGCCCAGCGGTGCGGATACAAGACCGTGCAGCACTTTGGGCGGCTGTTCCGGGAGCGGGAGGGGATGACACCTGCCGCCTATCGCATCCGAGCCGTCCAGCGGCGGCGTGAGGAATTGCAAAAAGAGGAGGTACGGAAAGGATGAAAACGATGAAACAAACAAAACGGACTTTCTTTGTATTGCTTTTGTGCGGTGCTCTGTTGCTGGGTGCCGCCGGGTGCGGCAATCGCCCGCCGATGCCGCAGGACGATTCCTCTGCGCCGATAGCGGATACGTCGGTGACGGATACCACCGGGTCGTTCTCTGCCCAGAGTACCACCACCACGGAGGATACTACCACCACGACCACCACCGCGTCTGCGAGCAGTACCACAACCACCACCACCACTACAACAAAACAGACCACCATGACCACTACGGCGGTGCGTACTACCTCTCGTAAAACCACGAAAACGACCACCATCTGTCCTACCGTCCCGCCCCGATCTACCACCACCACGACGGCGGTGAACACCACCACTTCCACTACGACCTCTACCACCACGGTCACCACTACGACCACCACGCAACCCTCCCAGCCGGAGGTGGAGACGCAGTGGGTCTTGCCCCAGGTGGTGCGGCAGACGGATGGCTATCGGGGTGCCTATGAGGATATGTTGTATACCGCCGACGGACGCATCGTTGCCATCGGCACGGTATACGATGGCGATGACAGCCCTAAATCGGTGATTGACGTCTATAATAACAATTTGGCGTTGATTCGGTCTTGCGACTTCGATATATGGTACTCCTGTATCGCCACTTGTCAGGATGGTGGCTACTTCGTGGTCCGTGGTGCCGGTCCTTCTACCGTTAAAAAACTTTCCGCCAACTTTGCAGTGGAGTGGTCGGTGGAGTTTGAGTCCTACGCAATGGATGTAATCATTAAGTCTGTGGTGGAGTTGACCGACGGGACTCTTGCTGTTTTGTATATCAATCCATTTGGTGCTTCATGGAACGTGCTGGTGGTGTCCTCTGATGGACAAGTGCTCAAAAAGCAGTCTTTAGGCCACGATAGGAATGCCATAAACGACGGAATACATATGATGGCGGACAATGCGGGTGGATTCTATCTTGTCTTCTCCGCCGCCGCTTCCAACGTCGCTTCTCCCGAAGACCTGCATCAGACCTGTGACCCCCAAAAAGGGGATGAGGTGGTGATAGCACATTATGTGCCTGCAGACGGCAAATGGCAACTGGATAGCCATATGCGAGTGGGCGGTATCGGCAACGATACGTGCGATGAGGCTGCCGTGGATACGGATGGAAATATCTACCTTGCGCTGTGCTCTCTTGATACTACTCTTGATCCTTTCTGGGACGAGGTAACGCCTCGCTATTTTTGCCGCCGTATGCTTGTGAAAGTTACCTCTGCGGGCGAAGTGGTATACCGTGTTCCTTTGTCGGGACGTTGTAAGACGGAGGATTATATATGCGGCAGACAGAGACAATGTTTGGCACAGAATCAGGTGAGCGGCATTCAGGTGCGTGACGGCAAGGTGTTTGTAGGCGGTGTTTCTGCCTACTACGACGGCGTGCTGTATTCAGAGCCTGCTTCTTCGGATAATGACTATTCTTACAACTTATATGCCGCCTACGCTGTGTGTGTTGATGTACAAGGTAAGATTCTCTCTCGCCGCATTTTTCAAGGAGATCCCTACGATGCGCTGTGGTTGCCCGATGGTCGTTTCGTGCTGTGTGGTACTGTGGGTCAGGATCATATCGACTTTGGCTTGGACTTTGAGCCGGAATACGCCGACCGCAATCCCACCGACCGCGCCTTGTTTATCTATCCTTAACATACAAAACGAGCCTGACCGATACCGGTCAGGCTCGTTTTCTTATGCGCTTAATTCTCGCTGAAGATGACGGTCACGTCGGGGTGCAGTTGCAGGATGGAGGCAGGCACCTTGGGATCGATGGGACCAAAGAAGGCCTTTTCGATGATGGCCTTTTTGGCGGCGCCGTTGGCGATGAGCAGCACCTTTTTGGCCTGCATGATGGAGCGCATACCCATGGTGATGGCGGTGGTGGGCACCTCATCCTTGCTGGCGAAGAAGCGGGCGTTGGCCTCGATGGTGGACTCATCCAGCTTCACCTCGTGGGTGGGGCCGGTGAAGAAGTCGTCGGGCTCGTTGAAGCCGATGTGACCGTCCAGACCGATGCCCAGCAGCTGCAGGTCGATACCGCCCAGCTCGCGGATCATGGCGTCGTAGGCCTCGCCCTCGGCGGCCAGATCGGCGGCACAGCCGTTGGGAACAAAGGTCTTCACCTTGTCGATGTTCACGTGGTTGAACAGGTTGTCGTTCATAAAATAGCGATAGCTCTGGTCATTGGAGCCGTCCAGACCCACGTACTCGTCCAGGTTGACGCTGGTGACGGTGGAGAAGTCAATCTTGCCCGCAGCATTGTCGGCGATGAGCCGCTTGTAGGTGCCCACGGGGGAGGAGCCGGTGGCTAGACCCAGCACGCAGTGGGGCTTTACCAGAATCTGGGCCGCGATCAGGTCGGCGGCCTTGTTGCTCAGTTCATCATAGGTGTTGACAACGATATAGTTCATTACAGATCTTCCTTTCTCTCAACAACGGTGGTTTGATTCTTGACGATGCAGTTGGCGGGATACACGCCCCGCAGGGAGGTGAGGGGATAGATGGTGGTCTTCTTGCCGATGACGGTGCCGGGGTTGATGACACAGCCGCAACCCGCGTCGGCGCCGTCCGCCAGAATACCGCCTACCTTGCGCAGACCGGTGGGGTAGTCCTCGTCTCCGTGGATGACCACCGCTTTGCCGTCGGATTTCAGGTTGGAGCACACGGTGCCCGCGCCCATGTGGGCCTTGTTGCCCAGAATGGAGTCGCCTACATAGTTGTAATGGGGAGTTTGCACTTTGTCCAGCAAAATGCAGTTCTTAAACTCGCTGGAATTGCCCAGCACGCAGCCTTCGCCGGTGATTACGTTGCCCCGCAGGAAGGCGCCGGGACGGATCTCGGTGCCGTGACCGATGATGGCGGGTGCCTGAATGGTCACGTAGTCGGCAATCTTTACGTCCTTGCCCACCCACACACCGGGTTTGAGCTCGGTGAAGTCGGGCAGACCTGCCTCGATGAGGGAGAGGATCCACGCCTTGATCTTGGGCAGCATCTCCCAAGGGTATTCGCAGGAGTCGAACAGTTCTTTCAGATAAGGGACCTGACAGTCGTACAGGTCGGCAGTCTTAACCAGCTTATTCAACGCAATGCCCCCGTTCCTTAATTACGTCGGCGATCATCGCCGCATACTGCTCGCACAGCTCGGTGGTCTCCGCCTCGATCATCACGCGGAGCACCGGCTCGGTTCCGCTCTGGCGCAGCAGGGAGCGACCGGCGCCATTAATGAGCGCGTCTACCTTCTGCTGGGCTTCCAGAACGACGGGGTCGCTCATGGCCGCATTCTTATCCTTCACTCGCAGGTTCACCAGATACTGGGGATACAGCATCACAGGCTCCGCCAACTTGGAGAGGGGGAGCTTGCGGTCGCACATCTCCTCCGCGATCATGATGGCGGTGAGGATACCGTCGCCGGTAGTGGCGTACTTCTTCATAATGATGTGACCCGACTGCTCGCCACCCAGACTGAAATCGTTGGCCTGCATAGACTCGTACACGAAGCGGTCGCCCACCTTGGTCTGGTCGTAGTCCATGCCCGCCTTTTTCAGACTGGCGAAGAAGCCGCTGTTGGACATCACGGTGGCCACCACGGTGTTGTTGTTGAGCATACCCTTCTCTTTGAGCCGCATACCCAGAATATACATCATAGCGTCGCCGTCCACCACGTTGCCGTGCTCGTCCACTGCCAGACAGCGGTCTGCGTCGCCGTCAAAAGCGAAGCCCACGTCAAGCTTGTGCTCCTTGACCAGCTCGCACAGCTTCTCCATATGGGTGGAGCCGCAGCCGCTGTTGCAGTTGAGACCGTCGGGATGGTCGCCGATGACCACGGTCTGAGCGCCCAGTGCGTCAAACACTGCCTTAGCGATCATCCAGGAGGCGCCGTTGGCGCAGTCCAGACCGATGCGCAGTTTCTTATAGGAATTGGAGGCGATGGAGATCAGGTAACCCACGTAGCGGTTGCGCCCCGCCACGTAGTCCACGATGCGGCCGATCTTCTCACGGGTGGCCAGGGGCAGATCCTCGTCCTCAATGCCCAAGGCACCCAGATTGCCGTCAATATAGGCCTCGATGAGGGCGGTGGTGGCGTCGTCCAGCTTCTCGCCGCTCTTGCTGATGACCTTGATGCCGTTGTCATAATAGGGATTGTGGCTGGCGGTGATCATAATGCCGCAGTCAAACTCATCCTTGCGGGTGACGAAGGATACGCTGGGGGTGGTGGTCACGTGGAGCATATAGGCGTCCGCGCCGGAGGCGGTGATACCTGCCACAATGGAGTATTCCAGCATATAGCTGGAGCGGCGGGTGTCCTTGCCGATGACGATGCGGGGGCGATAGCCTTCCTCGGTACAGCCGGATAGGGCAGAAGCGTAGTACCAGCCCAGGAAACGGCCCACCTTGTAGGCCTGCATCGAGGTTAGGTTGCAGTTGGCCTCGCCGCGGAAGCCGTCGGTGCCGAAATATTTGTTGCGTAATACGCCCAAGGGAGCGCGATCGATAACCTTGTTGTCGTCCAGCAACACATCAGCGGAAACGCTGAACAGACGGCACAAGGGGATCAGCTTGTCGGTCTGGGGCTGCGCCTGATCCATCTCCCACTTGGAGACCGACTGACGGGACACCGACAACTTCTCGGCTAGCGTGTCTTGGGACATGCCGGCGGTGGTGCGCAGATGGGTAATCTTTTCACCAATAGTCATACAATGAAACCTCCTTTGAATAGGTTGATGATACATTTTAGTGTACGGAACATATCCGTTGCCTATGCCATTATATATAATTTGATTGAAAAAAGCAAGAGGAAAATGCTGTTTCCGCAACTAAAAGTTGCAAAAATAATAAAACTATTCACGATATATCCGAAATCGGTAAAAACTAACCCAAATCTTTGACAACCGAACTTGACAAATACACCTTGGTTATATAGGGTCCGTAGAGGCGAACTGTGTCCGCCCGTAAAGGGAAAACAAAAAGACCAACCCTAAAGGTTGGTCTTTTCATTTTGGAGCGGCTGACGAGTCGACATTGGCTGTGCCAAGTCGCCAAATACGCCTTGACGGCTTAGACAGCCGTCATCTCACCGAGTGAGAACGCCGTATTTGACAGCGCCGATTCAAATGTTTCGAAGATACTTTCTTTGCTGCGCAAAGGAGTTCGAGCCAATATCACCCGCAAAAAGAAAACGGACACCCACTTGGGTATCCGTTTTCTTTTTTGCGAAAGACTGACCAAAAGTAGTATAACACGAGGTAAGAAAGCCTAAAAGTAGTATGAATTTTCTATTTGTCTGCCATCTTTCGGCTTAACTGATAAAAATAATCATTATATGTGTAGTAGTCATCGCTTTGGCAAACAAAATCTTCACAAAAATCGAGAGAAGCAACCGCCCGTTCTTCAAAGGGGTCTGTTTGGTCAAACAGGTCAAGCATATCCTCTTTGCTTGTTATTGTTATGTCTTTTGTGCAAATGAGCTGATTTTCTTTATTTCCGTAGGGACACATATTGCCGTGACGGCAGGTAATACAACAAGCCAGCGTAACATCTTTGGGCAGCTTCGTTTGTAAATCGGCAAGCGTATCTGTCCAAAGATAATCATCACCACATCCTTTGTATTCCATTCCGTTATACAACAAGGTAATTTCTGATTGGGGATTTGCTATAACCTCGCTATCGTCGTAAGTAATCTCCATAGGAACTATTGTTTTACCGTTTGGTGTAAGCAAAGGAACTTTACCTCGTAGTACCTTTTTCATTTTGAATTCTCCTTTGCAGTTTTACAGGATGCAATCAAAAGTCTGCGGATATTGCCACAAAGTCTTTCTTGCTCTGTGCGTACTGTGCTTCGTGAATATTGGCACCGACGGATGTGCCTGCTCTTGCAAGTTGATCGGTCATATAAGAGCTTTTCGGTGCAGTTACACCGTCAACAAGATTAACAATAGCAACCGCAAATTCAAAAGATAAGTCAAGTAATTTGTTTTCGGACATAAATACACCTTCTTTCAACGGCATTATATCATAAAATGCTATGTTTTTCAATGATATATCGCTGACGCGATATGATATACGGCTTACGCCATATGATATACTTGCTACGCAAGCATGATATAATATCCGTTCCTTCATATGCCGAAGGCATATATCATCGCTCGCAGAGCGATATCATATCGAAGATATATCACCCGTTCCGCAAGGAACGGATATCATTGAAAAAAGTCACCTTTGTCGGTAGACAAAAGTGACTTTTTTCTTGGAGCGGCTGACGAGGCTCGAACTCGCTACCTCCACCTTGGCAAGGTGGCGCTCTACCAGATGAGCTACAGCCGCATATCTCTGCAACGAGGGGTATTATAGCAAACAAGCGGTGGGTTGTCAATAGGAAATACCAATATTTTTGGAAAAATATCAAAAATCTCGTTACAGAAGGAACTCCTCCGGCTGATACTTCCGCAACGGGGGTTGACGGAAGGGGATGCGTTTGAGGGGGTCGTAGCGGAATTTGCGGCATTTGTGGTACATAGGCACGATGCCGCGGCGCTGACACAGCATCACGCGACCGTCCGCGGCGCGGCGGGCGTTGGCGCAGTATTCGCAGCAGGGCTGGATGTTGTTGGCGTAGAGTTTGCGGCGCACAGGCGGTCACCTCCGTGTTTTTTTAACTTCTCCGCTCATTATAACACACCTTATTTCGTTTTTCCAGCCTTTTTTTCAGGAAAACACAACATTGTTAAAAAAGACAGCAAAATTAAGGTCACCGAAGCGCTCACCGACGCAGAATAGGGCAGGGTGGCGGTGTTTTGTCCTACCGTAAACCGATCCGGCGGGAAGAAGTGGAACAGGAGAGCGGTAATACCGCCGCTCAGCAGACCGTGACTTAGCCTCCATCCCCAAAAGCGGCCGCCCAAAATACGCTCCTCCGGCAGGGCAGCGGCCAACTGTCCGTGCACTGCCAGTCCGCCCCAACTGAGCACGAGACTGAGCCACACGGGAGACACCCCCAATCCCGCCACGGCGATACTGCCGCTGCTCACCTCAATGAGGCCGGCCAACAGAGCGGATACCGTCCCCGAAGGGAGGTGGAACAGAGCCGCCAACGAGGTGGCCAGTCCCGCCGCTTCGCATAGGGACAGTGCCATTGCCCCCAGCACCACAAATCCGCACATGGTTAGCAGGGCACCGCAGGTGTCGCGCACAATATGGGCAAAGGGTGCGGGTGTGTCCTCGGTGGGGGTAGGGTCCGCTGTGTAGGTGCGGTGTCCTCGCCCCAGCGCTGTGCCGATGAGCAGTGAAGCGGCCACCTGCCCGATGAGCAGCCACACCCCTGCCTGCACGCTGCCGAGGAGCAGGGCGCCCACCGTGCTGATCACAAATCCCGGTCCGCCCCCCACGCAATAGGCGGTCATGCGGTGGCATTCCTCACGACGAATGAGCCCCTGTCGGTAAAGCTGCGCCATCGCCAATATTCCCGCGGGATAGCCGCCCACCAACCCGATGAGGATGGCAGGGGCACAGCAGGCGGGTAGTCCGAACAGACGATGGGCCACAAAGCGGGAGACTCTGCGGGGATGGCGGCATAAGGGGGAGTGGGAGAGCCATCCCGAAAGCAGCATAAAAGGGTAGAGGGTAGGAATGATGACGGTGGAGCACACCGACAGTCCCCGACGGATGCCGTTCGCCACCGCGTCGGGATACCAAAGCAGCAGTAAGCCTATCCCCACCGCACCCAGTGCCGTGCTCCCCACCGTCAAGGACTCTTTATCCACTGTTCGTGCTACCACCGCACTCACCTCTTTCTGCCTTACTATATGCAGGGGAACACCGCCCCTATGACGGTATGTTGCGGAGGTGGGGTGCATATAGTGTGAGGAATAGGAGGGTTTTTATGGGAACCAAAGGCAGGCAAAATGGTTTTTTTATGGAGGCGGAGGGCAATCGTCGGGTGGTACTGTGCGGCTGTCAGGGGATAGTGACCTATACGGGGGAGTGCATCGGTCTGCGCACTTCCTTTGGTGGTGTCACCGTGTACGGGCAGGGGCTGGAGATGGGTTGTATGACCCCCGACGGTGCCACCATCACGGGACGGATACAACGCATTGAGTTTGAGTAAAGGAGAGATAGCCGATGGTGTCGGGATTGTTGCGATGGACCGTTGGATGGGTGCGGGTGGAGGTGGAGGGCGGTTATCCTGCCCGTCTGCTCAACGAGATTACCGCCGCTGACGTGGCGGTGTGGCATATCCGTTGCAAAGAGGAGACTACGCGATTTTCCTGCTTTGCAGGGGATTATCGCCGCCTGCGCCCTATGGCGCGGCGGGCTTGTGTGCGGATGCGGATGCGGCAAAAGCACGGTTTCCCCTTTTGGCGGTATCGGTATCGCCACCGAAAGGGACTGCTGGTGGGGGCGGCGATATACGCCGCCATATTGCTGCTTTTGGCACCTCGCATCTGGGTGGTGGAGGTGGCGGGCAACCACCGCACGGACACGGCGGCGATATTACGTACGGTAGCGGAGTATGGCGTGTCCATTGGCGAGCGCACCGACCGTATGGCGGTGAAGGAGTTACAACTCCACGGCCCCGACCAGCTCTCCACTGTGGCCTTTATCACCGTCAACCCCAGCGGCTGTGTGGCGCAGGTGGAGGTGACCGAACGGGATCCCACTCCCGAAGTGCTGGATTTTTCGGTACCGTCGGATCTGGTGGCATTGCGGGACGGACTCATCCTTCGTATGAAGGTGCGCAGCGGCACCTCATTGGTACAGGTGGGGGAGGCGGTGTCGGAGGGCACCACCCTTATTACGGGTCTGGTGCCCTCCGCGTTAGGAGATAAGCGCTACCGCGCTTACGGCGAGGTGTGGGCCGAGACACGCCGCCGCATCACCGTGACAGTCCCCCTCACCTATACGCGTTGTGTCCTTGATGGAGCGGCGGTGTGTCGCCCTACGATTTCATTTCTTTGTTGGGAGTTTCCACTGTATAGTGATTCGGCTTTACAGGGTGAAAATCTACATATACAGCGGGTTCATCGGCTCACCGTTAGGGAGCGGGAACTACCCTTGGGGGTCATCAATGAATACTGTTTTCCTCTTAGCGTAATGACCGAAACCCGTACGGCGCAGGAGGCGGAGGTGCTGGCATATGCCCAATTGGCAAAAAAAGAGACGGGCGTTTTTATGGAGGCGACGGAGTACGAGAGGGTGGAGACGTCGGGGCAGATCGTAGGAGATAATTACATTCTCACCGCGGTATATACGTGTTGCGAAAACATCGCGGTGGAGGTGCCGATGGAAGGATTCAATGCCGATTCTTGACGGGGAATGTATGGAGCGGAGAAAAAAAGCCAAACTTTTTATGCAGTTTGTCAAATGACAAATCGTATTTTTTGTTATATAATAATAACTAATTTGGGAAGATAGGAAGTAATCGTAGTTTATGGCAGAACAAATCATTGAAGTAGAACGTATGGAACAGGCCGTCTCCCTCTTCGGCAGTTACGACAGCAATACCCGCCTGCTGGAACAGGAATACGGGGTCAATATCCTCATTCGGGACACCAACATCAAGGTCAGCGGCGAACAGCCGGGGGTAATGATGGCGGTGCGGGCGGTGAACGGACTGCTGCACCTGATCAATCAGGGGGAACAGCTCACCGAGCAGAACGTACGGTATGTGATGACGCTGGTGCGGGAGGGCGCTGAGGACACGGTGCGGCAGTTAGGCGGCGACAGCCTTTGTCTGACCGCCAAGGGAAAGCCGGTCAAGGCCAAGACCGTGGGACAGAAGAAATACATCGAGGCCATCGAGCGCAATACCGTGACACTGGGTGTGGGCCCTGCGGGTACGGGTAAGACTTATCTGGCGGTGGCGATGGCGGTGCGAGCCTACAAGGCCAAGGAGATCGACCGCATCATCCTGACCCGCCCTGCCGTGGAGGCAGGCGAGAAGCTGGGTTTCCTCCCCGGTGACTTGCAGAGCAAGGTGGACCCTTACCTGCGCCCCTTGTACGATGCCCTGTTCGATATGCTGGGGGCAGAGACCACCCAGCGGTATTTGGAGCGGGGGGATATCGAGATCGCGCCCTTGGCGTATATGCGCGGGCGTACTCTGGATGACAGTTTCATCATATTGGACGAGGCGCAGAATACCACCCCCGAGCAGATGAAGATGTTCCTCACCCGTTTGGGCTTCAATTCCAAGATGGTGGTCACCGGCGACGTGACCCAGAGCGATCTGCCGGACGGCAAGATGAGCGGTCTTAAACAGGTGATGAAGGTGCTGCAAGGAGTGGAGGACGTGGCCATTTGCGCCTTCGGTCAGCAGGACGTTGTGCGCCACCAGCTGGTACAGCGTATTATCGCCGCCTACGAGAAGTTTGATCGCAATCGGGCGGAAGCGGCCCGTGCCAATACCAACAAAAAAGACGAAAAGAGAGGTAGGAACCATGGATAAGATCAAAGTGAACATCGACAATAAGCAAAAGACCGTTAAAGTCCCCACCGGTGTGCGATTGCTCATCCGTCGTTGCTGCCATGCGGTGTTGGAGTTGGAGGGGTTCGAGGGTTCCGCCGAGGTGGACGTGTCCTTTGTGGACAACGAGCAGATCCACGCCATTAATCTGGAACAGCGGCAGATCGACGCCCCCACCGACGTGTTGTCCTTCCCCTTGGGTGAGGATGGGGTGTACGATGCGAATCCTGCCACCGGTGCCTATATGCTGGGCGATATCGTGCTCTCCTTAGAGCGGGCGCAGGCGCAGGCGGAGGAATACGGCCATACCTTCCAGCGGGAGGTGGGATATCTCACCGTTCATTCCATGCTCCATCTGCTGGGTTACGATCACGTAGCCGGCGGCTTGGAAGCGGTGCGGATGCGAGAGAAGGAAGAAGCCGTGATGCGGTCCATCGGTTTGCCCCGAGGCAGCAGTTACGTATTGGAAGACGACAACTAATAGGTCGCCCTGCCCGAGTGATTGCTCGGGCAGGGTCGCTTTGTGATTAAGAGGAGAATGAAATGGATACTGTTTCCGCATTTATCGCGATTGTGGGTCGCCCCAACGTGGGCAAGTCCTCCTTGCTCAACGCTCTGGTGGGTAAGAAGGTAGCCATCGTGTCGGACAAGCCCCAGACCACCCGCAACCGCATTATGGGCGTGGTGACGAAGGAAAATACCCAGCTAGTGTTTCTGGATACCCCCGGTAACCATAAGCCCCGTACCCGTCTGGGCGACTTTATGGTGCGCTCCATCGGAGAGGCCATGTCCGGTGTGGATGTGGGTCTGCTGGTAACCGAGCCCCGTACCGTCATTCGAGAGGAGGAGCAGCAGCTACTCACCCAACTCAAACAGAAGAAGGTGCCCATCCTGTTGGCCATCAACAAGATCGACACCCTCACCGATAAAACACAGCTGCTCACCTGCATCGATGCGTGGCAGTCTCAGGCGGATTTTGCCGCCATTGTGCCCGTGTCGGCGGTGACGGGGGACGGGTTAGAGGAGTTGATGGCGGAATTGTCCCGCTTCACCTTTCCCAGCCCCCATTTCTTCCCGTCGGACGCCACCAGCGACCAGACCGAGCAGGCCATCGCCTCTGAGGTGATTCGGGAGAAGATGCTTCAATTGCTCCGTCAGGAGATCCCCCACGGTATCGCCGTCGCCATCGAGCGAATGGGAGAGCGGGAGACCGAAAAGGGTCCCATTCTGGACGTGGATGCCTATATTTACTGTGAGCGGGACAGCCACAAGGGTATGGTGATCGGCAAGAAGGGCGCCATGCTCAAAGAAATCGCCTCCCGCGCCCGCACCGAGCTGGAGGAGTTGTTTGACGTGAAGGTCAATCTCCAATGCTGGGTCAAGGTCAAGGAAGATTGGCGCAACCGTCAGGGCTTCCTGGGCGGTCTGGGTTACAAACTGAACTAATGCTAATAATTTCCGTCCCATAACCGCCCCTCTCGGGAGATACTATTCCCAAGGGAGGCGACAGACAATGGACAAGGGACGGTTGTGGCACACCTTTACCCACAGCGGACGGGTGGAGGATTATTTGCGTTATCGGGGCATCCTGCCGGAACAGCGGGCCACCGACAGCGTGCAGGGGGAGGCATCGGCCAATGGCGAGCGCACCAAAACAGCATCTGATGACCGACGGGCTGATCCTTCGTGAGTACGACACCTTAGCGGAGGCGGATCGGTTTGTGGCGATCCTGACGCGGGAACGGGGCATTATCCGTGCTTCGGCGCGCGGAGCCAAGCGGATGAAGAGCCGTTCCGGCTCCGCTACCCAACCCCTCTGCTATGCCCGCCTGAGTCTCATTCCGGGACGGGATAAATACGTCATCGAAGATGCGCAGCCCATCGAGGTGTTCTTTGGATTGCGGCAGGACGTGGAGCGGTTGGCACTGGGGCAGTATTTCTGTGAGCTGGCCCTGCATCTGTGTCCCACCGAGGCACCTGCCCCCGACCATTTGCGGCTTTTACTGGGGGGACTTCACTATCTGGCAGCAGGAGAGAAGGATCCCCTGCTCATCAAGGCGGTGGTGGAGGCGCGCCTGCTCTGCTTGGAAGGGTATATGCCTGATTTGACGGGGTGTACCCGTTGCGGAGACGATGAGGCTCCATTGCGGTTTTCCCCCGCCGACGGCACCCTGAGTTGTGCTCTCCACGGCGGGGCTCAGGACAGTATGGAGGTGTCGGCAGGGATGCTGGCGGCGTTGCGTCACGTGTTCTGCGGCGCGTTTGAGCGGTGTTTTGCCTTTTCCTTACCCTCTGCGGAGTGCGCTGCTTTGGCCACCCTCACCGAGCGGTTTTTACTGGCTCAGCAACAGCGGCAGTATAAGACGCTGGAATTCTATCACACACTACGATCGGAAGGAATATAACCAAGAATGAATCGTGATCTACATACCTTGGAACTGGATAAGATCCTGGATCTGCTGGCAGGGGAGACCTGCTGTGCCGAGGCGGCGGCTATGGCGCGGGGTCTGCGCCCCGTCACCGAAACAGCGCAGGTACAGCGGCTGCTGGATGAGACCGACGATGCCTGCCGTCTGATGGCCGGCTTTGGCAGTCCCTCCTTCGGTCAGCTCACCGATGTGAGCAATCCTCTGCGCCGTGCAGAGGCAGGCGCCTGCCTGTCCACGGGGGAATTGCTGCGGGTCGCCGAGACTCTGCGCATTATTCGTTCCATCAGCCAGTGGCGCTCCCACTGCGAGGGGGTCGCCACCTGTCTGGACGACCGTTTTTCGGTGCTCACCCCCAATAAGTATTTGGAAGAAAAGATCGGCGCCGCCATCGTCAGCGAGGAGGAGATCGCCGACAATGCTTCACCTACCTTGTCGGAGATTCGCCGTAAGATGCGGGCCTCCTCGGCGCGGGTACGGGAGCAGTTGGATAAGCTGGTGCGTTCTCCCGCCTATCAGAAGGCGTTGCAAGAGCCCATTGTCACCATCCGCAGCGGGCGCTTCGTGGTGCCCGTCAAGGCGGAGCATCGGGGCGAGGTGGCAGGATTGGTGCACGATACCTCTGCCTCCGGTGCTACCGTGTTTGTGGAGCCTATGGGGGTGGTAGAGGCCAACAATGAACTCAAAGTCCTGCGCTCCAAGGAGGCGGCGGAGATCGAGCGGATCTTGTTCGCTTTGTCCGCCGAGGCGGGTTCCTTTGCCACCGCTATTATCGCGGATTACAAGGTGCTGTTGGAGCTTAACGTGATCTTTGCCAAGGCCCATCTGGCCTATAAAATGAAAGCGGTCAAGCCCCGACTGGCGGCAGACGGACACATCTGTCTGCGCAAGGCGCGGCATCCCCTTATCGACCCCAAGAAGATTGTGCCCATCGACGTGGAACTGGGAAATGCGTTTGACTCCTTGGTGGTGACCGGCCCAAATACCGGCGGTAAGACGGTGACCTTGAAAACTTTAGGTCTGCTCACCGTGATGGCCATGTGCGGCCTGCTCATCCCCACGGGGGACGACAGCCGCATCTCGGTGTTCCGCCGTGTGCTGGTGGATATCGGAGACGAGCAGTCCATTGAGCAGTCTCTTTCCACCTTCTCTTCCCATATGACCAACGTCATCCGCATTCTCAACGAGGCGGATGACCGCAGTTTGGTGCTGCTGGATGAGCTGGGCGCGGGCACCGACCCCGTGGAGGGTGCCGCTTTGGCTATTGCTATTTTGGAGCGGCTTCGCGGGCAGGGGGCGCGCATCGGCGCCACCACCCACTATGCGGAGCTCAAAGCCTATGCCATTCATACCGCGGGGGTGGAGAATGCCAGTTGCGAATTCGATGTGGCGTCTTTGCGCCCCACCTATCGGTTGCTCATCGGCGTGCCGGGACGGTCCAACGCTTTTGCCATCACCGAGCGGCTGGGTATGGATACGGAGCTGGTGTCCCACGCCCGCAGTCTGGTGTCGGGGGACGATCAGCGTTTGGAGGACGTGGTCAGCCGTTTGGATGCCCGTCGGCAGGAGTTGGAGAATGAGCTGGCAGGTGCCGAGAGCGCCCGTCAGCGCGCTGAGAGAGCCGCGCAGGAGAGCGAGGAGAAGCTGGAGGACATCCGCACCCGTCGGGACAAGGAGATTGAGGCGGGACGACAGGAGGCTCGCCGCATCGTGGAGAAGGCACGTCACGAGGCTCAGCGGCTGATGGACGAGCTGGACGACCTGCGTCGCCAGAAAGAGGCGGCGGAGTTTGCGGACAAGACCCGTCAGGCCAAGAGTCAGCTCAAATCCCGCCTGAATAAATTGGAAGATGCCATCGACCCTGTGATAGGTCAGCCGAAAGAGGAATACGTGCTCCCGCGCCCCGTGCAGGCAGGGGACACAGTACAGCTGATGGATATGGGGCTCAAAGCGGTGGTGCTCAAGGCCGCCGACGCCTCGGGTATGGTGGAGGTGCAGGCCGGCGCCATTCGCACCCGTACCTCGGTGGACAATCTGCGTCTGTTTGAGTCCAAACGGGCGGAGAAGAAGGGACGCACCGTGCCGGTGAGCGGCGCCCGCGTGGGCGGGCTTGCCTCCCGTATGGAGCGGCAGGTCCACACCGACTTAGACCTGCGGGGTATGGCGGTGGAGGAGGCTCTGCTGGAGGTGGATCGCTTTATAGACAATGCGATCCTCTGCGGTCTGGAGCGGGTCACCATCATTCACGGTAAGGGTACGGGCACGCTGCGCAGTGCGGTCCATGCCCACCTGAAAGGCCATCGTCAGGTCAAGGGATTCCGTCTGGGCGCCTACGGCGAGGGTGAGAACGGCGTTACCATAGTAGAACTGAAATGAAAAAAGCCGACAGCCAAAGTAAGGCTGTCGGCTTTTCTTATACGGCTTCCACAAACCAGCGGTCGTCGTCCAGAAAGAGAAAGGCTTCTTTACCGCGGATGCGGCAGGTGTAGCGCATACCGCATCCCCCTGCCTTGGTGGCAGCGGCGGGGCGGACGTCCAGCACCCGATCCACGGTGAAGACGGTGCCGTCCTCCCAACGCACCCGATGAGGCATCACCTGCCCCTCGGACGTGAAGAGGGCGATTACGTCCACGTATACTTTTCGGCTCATCCGTCGCCTCCGATCTCGTCTGTTTTACCGGAGAATCCGGTGGGGTGGACGGTATGGGTGTCGTATAGACTCTCGCCCGTCAGTTCGGGATCCTCCAGCAGGATGGCACGGCGGATGCACTTGTCCCCGAATCGAAGGCGCAGTGTGTCCACCGCCTTGTCCAGTTGCTCTCGTTTTTCTCTTCGGTCGCTGTCGTTCATATCCATCTGGCTGGGGATATCCTCCGGCTCCAGATGGCTCACCCCCACGGTGATGCTGCGCAAGGGTCGTTTCCATTGGTAATGGCTCTTGAACAGGGTGTAGGCCGCCTCAGTGATGTCATCGGTGGCCTGAATATAGTGATCCAGCGTCACCCGATGACTGCGGGTGTTCAATTGGTTGTCCCGCAGTTGCAGCTCCACCGTCTTGCCTACGAAATGCTGCTCTCGCAGACGGCGCCCCACGCTCTCCGCCAATACGGTGAGCACTCGTTGTATGTCCCGATCGTCGGTGAGATCCCGTGGTGTAGTCATACCGTTGCTCACCGACTGCACGGCGGTAGCCTCCTCCACCGGCACCACCGGCTGGCTGTCCCGTCCGTTGGCGACTGCGTGGAGGGCAGGCCCCCACTTGCCCAGCAGCGCCTGCAACATAGCGGGGTCAGCCTGCGCCACGTCCCCTATGGTGTAGAGGAATCGCTCCGCCAGCTTCTTCTTGGTGGCGCGCCCCACAAACAGCAGATCCCCCGCCGGCAGGGGCCACACCAGCTCCCGATAGTTCTCGCGGGAAAAGACGGTGACCGCGTCCGGCTTTTTGTAGTCGCTTCCCAGCTTGGCGAAGGACTTATTGAAACTGACCCCGATACTCACCGTGATGCCCAGCTCTTCTTTCACCCGTCGGCGGATCTCGTGGGCAATCTCCACAGCATCCCGTCCGCCTCCCGTCACCTCTACCCAGGCCTCGTCCAGACCGAAGGGCTCTACCAAAGGGGAATATTCCCGCAGAATGGTCCGTACTTTGTGAGAGAACTTGGTATACACGGGAAAATGAGGCGGAACTACCACCAGATCGGGGCATTTCCGCCGCGCAGACCACAGGGTCTCTCCTGTGGCAATGTCGTAGCGGGCGGCGATCTCGTTCTTGGTGAGCACGATACCGTGGCGTGAGGCCTCGTTGCCGCCCACCACCACGGGTTTGTCCCGCAGGTCGGGGTTGAGACAGCACTCCACCGAGGCATAGAATTTATTGCAATCCACGTGCAGGATCTGTCGCTCCAACACCCGTCCCTCCAATACAGAACATTTGTTCTTACTTAGTATAGCACGCTTTTGAAGGTCTGTCAATATGGAATAAAGTGGAAATAAATATCCCCCCGCATAGCGGGGGGTATTTCATTGTAAAAGGAAACCACCAGCAGTGCTGGTGGAATAATAAAGCTTTAGCTATGAGTAGAAAAAATATCCTCCTTCGTCTAAAATAAGAAGTGGGTTTGCCAACCACAACAAAAAGACGAAGGAGGAACCAAGTCGTGAAA
>JAZNJO010000037.1:0-11904 GCA_045578085.1 Acutalibacteraceae bacterium
ACGACTTGGTTCCTCCTTCGTCTTTTTGTTGTGGTTGGCAAACCCACTTCTTATTTTAGACGAAGGAGGATATTTTTTCTACTCATAGCTAAAGCTTTATTATTCCACCAGCACTGCTGGTGGTTTCCTTTTACAAAGAAAGTAGGGAGAACACTTCTTTACGAAGTGTCTCCCTACAGAGCGGCTTTTCTTTACAATCCTATTTCTTTTAGATCGCGGACCAGGCCCACGTAAAACTCCCGCACGTCAAAGCCCTCCACATCCCGACGGTTCAAATCGATCATATCCCCGTGGGAAATGCCCTCCCGCCCGGTGGGCGCCAGCAGCGTATAGTCCTCGCCCCAGGCAAAAGAGCTTTCGCTGACCAGCCCATCGTTGGAGCCGTCGAACACCCGCACCAAATGGTAGGAGAAATTCAGCGGAAACCGCCCGCCGCGTGCGCGTCCCAACAGCGACCCAACGCTGCGGCACAGGACCCCCTCCGGGGCTGGCGTATCCTCGTCAAACTGGGTGCAATAGGCCGCGGTGAGATTCTCCACCGCCGCCAAAAAATTCGCCTCGGGCTCTCCCAGCCTCCGCAAGGCCTTATTGTAGGTGTCGGCTACTTTGTTCTTAAACTCTTCACTCACTTTGGTGAGGAGAAAATCCGCAAACAGACAACCCCGATGCGGGGTGTTGATGGTGGTCAGGGACGCCACATAGGGAGTGACCCCCTCGTGTTCCAACGCATAGCGACAGTCCAGACCGCCTTTGGAGTGGGCGATAATGTTCACCTTTTCGCAACCGGTCTCCTCCACAATGCGGCGGACGCGCTGTGCCAACTCCTGGGCACTGTCCGCCACCGCGGCGGCAGAGGCGTGGTTTCCATAGTAAACGGTGGCACCGTTGCGCTCCAATTCCTTGGGGATGCGCCCCCAGTAATTAAACATTTTTGTGTCCCGAAAGAAGACACCGTGTACCATCAAAAGCGGATAGCGAGTGCGGCACACCTGCTCCTCTTTGCGGGCGCGGTTGACCTGCTCCTTTTCGGTTTCGGTGGACACCTCGCGGAAGGAAATGCGGATGATGTGAAACAGCACGATCAGGTTGACCACCGGGATCATACCGCACACTGCACCGACCACCCGTTGACGCACCCCCATCTGCAGAGACGCTATGTATACGCAGAGGATGCCATTCCAGAAAAGGACCGCATGCGCCACAATGCAGAACACGGCACTCCAAATAAAGGTCATATAGTCCCGCGGGATGGTATAGATCGCCAGCACAACGTGCGCCACCACCGACAACACGGTGGAGATCAGAAAGGCGGTCAGAAGCACCGCACCGTGCTGCACCGTGCGAATACGCAGGCGGAACACCTTGGGGGTATACAGACCCGCCACGCCGTTGATCACCAAAAGCAGCGGCAGGACCCACCACAGGTGTCGCGGCTGCTGCGCCACCGCCACATAGGCATTGGCTCCCACCGCATACATCACGCCGTAGAGAATGCAGCTCATCTGACGCAAGGTTTTCATGCCACCGCTCCTTTCTGTTTATTTCTTACGGAGTAAAAAGGTGCCGAAAAACACCGCCGCCAGCACCAAAATCACGGTGGGGCCGGTGGCCACACCATTGTAATAGGAGAACAACAGTCCCAGAACCCCTGAGAACACACCGAACAGCACCGAAAGCAGGTGAAAAGAGCGCATACTCCGCGCCACGTTCCGTGCCGAGGCCGCAGGCAGGATGAGCATGGCGTTGATGAGCAGAAGCCCCACCCAGCGAATTGCCAACATCACCACCACCGCCACCAGCACCACAAACAAGTTGTCGTACAGTGCGACTTGCAAACCTTTGCTCCGCGCTACCGAAGGACTGATGCTTACTGCAAAAAAGCCGTTAAAGCACAGAGTCCACACTGCCAGCGTCACCGCCAGCGCAGCGCCTAACACCCATAATTCCTGACGGGTGATGCTGAGAATGTCGCCCACCAGCAAACTTTGATAATTGCTCAGGTTACCGCGGGCGGAGAGTAGGGTCAGTCCCAGCGCCACTCCCACAGAGGAGAATACCCCGATAACGGTATCGGTGGATGCCAGGCGACTGCGGCGGATGCGGTTCATCAGCAGGGCAAACGCCACACCAAATAGCACCATCACCGGCCGATACTCGCTCACCCCTGCTAACACACCGATGGCGACTCCTGTCAAAGCGGAATGACCCAGCGCATCCGAGAAGAAGGACATACGGTTGTTCACCACCAAGGTGCCCAGCAGAGAAAGCAGCGGTACCAACAAGAGGACTGCCCACAGGGCGGTACGCATAAACTCATACTGCCACCACTCAAACATCCCGCTCACCTCCCTTGGGGAACATCTGTTGAAAGGCGGGAGCACTGAACACTTCCTCGGGTGCGCCTTTGGTCAGCACCTCACGGTCCAGCAGTACCACCCAATCCGCGTGGTGTCGCACAAAGGATAGGTCGTGGGAAATCAGCAGGATGACCATATCCTCTTTACGCAGTTGCTCCAACAATTCATAAAAGCGGAGCAGACCTGCCTCGTCCACCCCAGACACAGGCTCGTCCAACAACAGCATATCGGGATGGGGGCGAGTGGCGATTGCCAGCAGAACCCGCTGCCATTCGCCACCGGACAGACGTCCTACCGGCTTGTCCAATAGATCGTCCACATCAAAGCGGGCGAAATGAGTCGCGATCTCCTCTCGCAATCGTCTGGGAACGGGTAAAAAAGCAGGGTAACGGGAGGTATAGGTCACCGCCACGTCCAACACAGTAGCGGGAGACCCCTCGTCCATATTCAGGCTCTGAGGCACGTACCCGATGCGAGGTTTCTTTTTGGACGGGGTGCCGTTGTGTCCCGTGAAGATCACGTCTCCTTCATGGGGCACTTCCCCCAGAATCGCCTTGAACAGGGTACTCTTGCCCGCGCCGTTACGTCCGATGAGGGCGGTGATCTCGCCGCAGTGGGCGTGAAGATTCACGTCCTCCACCAGGGTCTCCCCGCCGGCGCGGACGGTAATATGATTGATTTTTAGGCAATGCAGTCCGCAATGGCTCACGGCGTGTCACCTCCCATCAGATTCTGTAGTTTTTTTACGTTGCGCTCCATAGCATCCAGCCAATCGGAGGGCTTTCCGCTACCCACCACCACGGTCTCCAACGCGATCACCTGATCGGCAGATACCAGTCCGTCGATGGCGGTGTATCGGATGGGATATTGGGTATCGTACAAAAGAATTAGGTCGGGATATTCTTTCGCCAACTGTTCCACCAGCGCCAGGTCGGCGGCGGACAGGCCGCTCTCCCCCTCGGCGGAGAGGGTGAGCTTCACATCCAGACCTGCGTCCGACGCCAAATAGGCCAGGGAATCGTGGAACAGCACGCAGGGGCGGTCGTTCAGTTGCGGCAAGCTGTATTGGACAGCCAGCACCTTTTCCATATAGGCGTTGGTATTAGCACTATACGTTTCACTGCCACTTGGATTCAACCGAATCATCGCCAGAGATACCTGCCACACCTGAGACAGATAGTGTGCCGGACTAAGCCATACGTGCTCGTTGTACTCTGTGTGTTCGTGATCGGGATTCTTATGATGGTGATCGGCATCGGCACAGAGATAAGGCAATCCTGCCGAGGCATCTACCAAGCGGCTCTCCTCCACCAAGCCATCCAAAAACGGCTCGGCGCCAGCACCGTTGATCACCACCGCATCCGCTCGCTCCAACGCCAGCCGGTCGGCGGGGGTCAGCTGATAATCGTGCAGGCATCCTGCCCCCACACCGGACAGCAGGGTTACCTCGACGGCATCCGTATCCCCTAACACGTTCTGTGCCGCCACATATAAAGGATAGGTAGTCACAAGCATCTGCTGTGCATCGCTCTTGTTCCCTACGTGACCAAAGAGTGCCGTCAGCAAAATTGCCAACGCCGCCAGCACCGCCAGCAGGACCGCCACCTTTCCGTAATGTTGAATGAGTGCTTTCATAGGGCGTTTCTCCTATACAAACAGTATAACCTGTGTGTATTTCATCTATTTGTAAAACGATTTTGCTCCAAACGACGGTCCAACCCGGTTTTTTGCAGCGCGCCGGCCAGCAAAAGACCGCCGCCCACACAGGCAAGGACTTGTCCTGCCGCCACCACTGCCATCTGAATGCCCCACACCTGAACCGTAAAAACGGGCGACACCGCCGCCAGTTCCGTGCCTACAATGAGGGCATTAAGAATTACGGGCGGCAGGGTGGATACCACCGGAAGTCCGCCTAGGCGGTGGCGCCGCCATCGATAGGACAGCCATGCCGCTATGCCGGTAGCAACGGGACCCAACAGTACGTCCAGTGCACCGGCAATATTCGCGCCCATGGCTAAACCGATCAGATTGGACAGCACACAGCCCACCGTAAGCCCCGGCACTGCCGTCGGGGTATACACTGCCAACACGGTGAGCATCTCCGCTACGCGACATTGCACCAAACCAAAGGACAACGGTGCCAGTCCTACGGTCAGCGCCGTATATAATCCCGCAATCAGGCCGGTGACTGTTAAAAAGCGGACTCGTTCATTTGTTTTCATTTGAAAATCCCCCTTAGTTTTGTTTATAGTCAGGATGGTTTCGAACTGACTCAGGCGCACCCGCGCCATAGGTCCTTATTCGGTTCGCTCGTAAATATATGCATTGCCCTCTTTACGTTCCCGCTTGAGCACTCCGCGATCCACCAACACCTTGAGGGTGCCATGCAGTTTGCGCCCTTGCAGCCTCGCCGCCTTACCAAACTGAGCGGCAGTAAAGGCCGCGGGCAAGTTGGGCGGCAACAGCGCCGTGTAATCCGACGGCTCGCGCAAGTCCAGAGTATCCTCCAAGGAAAGGGGCAACACCACAGCCCGATGAGAACCGCGCTTACCCTCTTTCCCCCAGCCGTCCGCCAGTCGTTGCTCCTCAGCATCGATTAGCACCAGCCGTACCGTCAGATTGGGGTGTCCCAGCAGAGGCAGGAGATAGATGAGTTGCGCCCCTACGTCCCACCAATGCCCCGTGCGGGGGCTTTTGCGGGACGGGGTCGTCTCCCCCGTTTCGGGGTCAATCCAACTCAGGTATTTGCGCCGCAGGATGGGATGCACCACCGTGACGGGATAATTCGCCAACAGCGTCTCCAACTTAGGACGCAGAGGCGAAAAACCGCCGGTCTGTATTTCTGTGACGCGGATACCGTCATACACGTCCGCCACCCGTCCGCAGGACAGAGTCACCTCGTGGTGTGACGGGTCCTCGTCCACCCACCATTTAAGAATGGCGTGGAGCGGCTTCTCCTTCAACACACCGATGCCCGCAGGTCGAACCGCTCCCTCGCGCACGTGGGCGCAGGCTTCGTTAAAATCCATACTTATCTCCCATAGCACAACATACCGGCGAAGGCCCGTCCCCGCTCAGTCTGCCCCTCTACAAAAGCGCTTTGCTCAAAGCAAGAAGCGGATAAGGTTATCTCATCTCCCAACCGACACTCGCCGGCGAAATGCAGATGCACCTCTGTCGGTGTCCGCTCTGCCGCCGCTTCGGGAACAAAGTCGCACAGCAGATCCGCATAGTGGGTATTGTTCATATGACCGTTGCGATCCAGATCCGAGCGGCGCACCCAATAGGTGCCCGCCGCCGCCAAGTCCGTGGGGGTAAACCGTGCAGGATCGGCACAGGTCACCCCACGTGGCGCATCCGGCAAGGGAGCCAGACGCATAAACTCGTCCCCCCGCAACAACCGATGGTCGGTCACCGATACCAAAGCGAACTGCATCACACCCTCTACAAGCAATTGCCCGTCGGCGGTGTGCCATTCGTAACAGCGAAAAAATCGCGGACCTTTCCGCTCCCGATGCCAGGTGGTGAGCACCACCTCTTCTTCCAACTCAGGCAGACGGTGGATCACCGTGTGCCAGCGAGAGGTAACAAAGGCGATGCCAGCTTCGCTCAGGGCGCGCCACCCCAATCCCGCGGGACCCAGGTGCTGCTCCGCCGCCTCCTGCTGATACCGCAGAACGGCAGACAAACGGATACGATCCCGCTCATCCACGTCGTACGAGGCCACTTTTAGAAGCGTTTTATAGTCTCTCTGTATAATCTCGCTCATACTATACACTCCGTATAATTTGAAACAGGTAGTTACTCTTTCTCCGCCAACTTGTTGGCCAGATGGCGCAGGTCTTCCGCATCAAAATACTCCACCTGCAACAAACCGCCCTTAGTACCAACGGTGACCTTCACCTGACGCCCCAAACTCTCTTTGAGCGCCAGCTCCACCTCGTCGTAGAAGCTGTCGCGACGATTGGCATCCTTAGGGGTACGAGGCATCTTTTTCGCCGCTTTTGCCATCCGCTCCAACTCACGAACCGACAGGCCCTTCTCCACCGCTGTGTGAGCGGCAGAAATCTGCGCTGCCGTCTCCTCAAAAGCCAGCACCGTCCGCGCGTGACCGGCGGACAGCCGGCCCGCCGCCACCAAATCGGCGACCTCCTGCGGCAACTGCAACAACCGCAGAGCATTCGCAACCGCAGGGCGGGACTTATTCACCACCTGCGCGGTCTGCTCCTGAGTCATTCCGTAGCTTTCCATCAGGGTGCGGTAGCCGATGGCCTCTTCCATAGGATTCAGATCCTCCCGTTGGAGATTCTCGATGAGCGCCAACTCAGCCGCTTCCTGCTCGTCCATATCTCTCACCACAACGGGCACCTCGGACAGTCCCGCCATACGGGAAGCGCGCCAACGACGCTCGCCTGCCACCAGCTGATAGCTGCCGTCCGGCATAGGCCGCACCAACAGAGGCTGCAACACCCCGTGCTGGGCAATAGAAGCGGACAGATCCGCCAGCGCCTCGTCGTCAAACTGCTTACGGGGCTGCTCTCGGTTGGGTACAATCTCATCCAAGGGCAGCGTTACCGTAGTAGCGCCATCCTCCAAGGTGTTCTGTGCAAACAATACGTCCAGGCCTTTACCCAGACCACCGATCTTCTTCGCCATATCTATTTCCTCCCCTTACTGCTTTTGTAGGATCTCTTTGGCCAGATCCATATAGGCGCGAGCGCCCTTGCCGTTTTTGTCATAATAGTTGATGGGGCGACCGTAGCTGGGCGCCTCCGCCAGTCGGACGGTACGAGGAATCACCGTGCCATATACCCGACGGGGGAAGAACTTCTTAACCTCCGCAACCACCTGCTGGGTCAGATGGGTGCGCCCGTCGTACATAGTGAAGAGCACACCCTCCAATTCCAAAGTGCTGTTATACAAGCGCTTGACCTGCCGCACCGTGGCAATGAGTTGAGAAAGACCCTCCAACGCGTAATATTCCGGCTGGGCGGGAATCAAAAACGTATCCGCCGCCACCAAGGCATTAAGGGTCAAAAGTCCCAAAGCGGGAGGGCAGTCGATGACAATATAGTCAAACTGTTCGCGGCAGGGCGCCAGCGCAGCTTTCAGCCGCTTCTCCCGATGGGACACCTCCACCATCTCGATCTCCGCCCCGGCCAGTGCCACGCTGGCAGGCAGCAACCACAGATTGGCAAAAGGAGTCTGGATAATCGCCTCCTGCGCGGTGCCGTTGCCGGTGAGCAGGTCGTAGGTAGAATGCCGCACCTGCCGCTTATCCACGCCCACACCGCTGGTGGCGTTTCCCTGAGGGTCAATGTCCACCAGCAGGCACTTTTTACCCAATTCACCCAACGCCGATGCCAGATTCACCGCTGAGGTGGTTTTTCCAACGCCACCCTTTTGAGTGACCACCGCCATAATTTTTGCCATGTTCTGTTCCTCTCTTGTCCGTTTTTTGTTTTACAGTCGAAAAAAGGGCGTTTTTCGCCCCCTGTTACACTCTATTTACTAGTTTATCACACAAAACGGGGTCTGTAAACTGTTTTTCGGTGGCAAATCCGCTTTTTTCTGTTTCACGTGAAACAAAAATAACCGCCGACGGATTTCCGTCGGCGGTTATTTGCCTTACTGCTAAGAATCGATTATCCCTCGGCCTTGTTCAGCAGAACGTTGGTTAAGATACCCAGAATCAGAGCGGTAGCGATAGAGGTGATGGTCACAGCCCCGAAGTTCAGAGACAGGCCACCGATACCCGCAATAAGAATCACGGACACTACAAACAGATTCTTATTCTTCTCAAGATCCACCTTCTGCACCATCTTCAGACCAGACACGGCAATAAAGCCGTACAGAGCCATACACACGCCGCCCATGACGCAAGCAGGAATGGAATTAACAAAGGCTACAAAGGGATTCACAAAAGCAATCATAATAGCGCCGCAAGCCGCCGCAATGATGGTGCGAACAGAAGCGTTACCGGTGATGGCTACACAACCCACAGACTCGCCATAGGTGGTGTTGGGGCAGCCGCCGAAGAAGGCGCCTACCATGGAGCCGACACCGTCACCCAACAGAGTGCGGGACAGGCCGGGATCCTCCAGCAGATCCTTCTCAATGATAGAGGAGATGTTCTTGTGGTCTGCCACGTGTTCGGCAAACACCACGAAAGCCACGGGGACATATGCGGCAGCAATAGTGCCGATATAAGCGCCGTTAAGCTCGCCAATAGCGCCGAAGGCGGTCAGGAAAGTGAAATCAGGCACAGACAGGAAGGTGTTGAGAGTAACACCATTCTCCACCAGAGCGGAGAACGCGCCGAAGTTGATCACTTTCAGAGCGTCGATACCGGCGGTGTTGCCGATGATGGTCATCACAGCGGCCACCGCATAGCCGGACAGAATACCGATGATGAAAGGAATGAGGCGAGCCATCTTCTTACCATAGGTAGCGCAAGCCATAGTCACACCCAAAGTCACCAGACCGACCACCAAACAAGCAAACACATTCGCGCTCTCATTGCCACCCTTCTGCAGATCGCCCACAGCGTTGCCCGCCAAGGACAGACCGATGATGGCCACGGTGGGACCAATAACCACAGGGGGCATCAGCTTGTTGAGCCAGTTAACGCCCGCAACCTTAACCAGCAGAGCGATAACCACATAAACCAAGCCAGCCATAACGGCGCCCAGAATCAGGCCCACATAGCCCAGCGCTACACTGGTCGCACCGGCAAAAGCGGCCGCCATGGAGCCCAAGAAAGCAAAGGAAGAACCAAGGAATACAGGGCTCTTCTTCTTCGTAAACATAATGTAAACCAGAGTACCCACGCCGGCACCGAACAGAGCGGCGGCAGGACTCATACCGTTGCCGACAATGACGGGCACGACCAGCGTCGCCGCCATGATCGCCAACAGCTGCTGAATCGCAAATACGATCAGCTGACCAAACTTGGGTTTGTCGTTAACATCGTAGATCAGTTTCATACTATTTCCTCCTTTTTTCCGAACGCAGCCCCTCTTTTGCGCATAAAAAAAGCCTGCCGCATCGCCGGCAGACCGTAAGCACACAGATGGGGTCTCATATCGGCGTGGGAGTCGCGCAATAGTTGAACCTTGTTTCTATCCCTTATTATACTTTGTCCACCTTTAAAAGTCAAGGGTCGGCAAACGCTTTTTGTCCTATTCGGTCGAAATTTATTCCGCTTTTTCGTTCTCTCCTTTCTCAAGTTAAATCTTTGCGGCAGGGTTGACTTTTCATAAGGAACATAGTACACTTATTCCATTATATTATATGCGCTTGTAGCTCAGCAGGATAGAGCATCCGCCTCCTAAGCGGAAGGTCGGGGATTCGAATTCCTTCAAGCGCGCCACAAAACCACCTCGCAGGAGGTGGTTTTTGCATAATCTCCCCCTTCGTTTCACGTGAAACACCTTGTCTTTTCTTTTTCGATATGTTATAATGCCTTCGTGCAAAAGGCGATGCAAAACGATTCTACATCGAGGTGTGCAATATGAACTATTCTATCCAGTTATTTTCCGTCCGTGACAGTATGGAGACCGATTTCGAGGGCACTTTGAAAAAGGTCAGCGAAATGGGCTATAAATATGTGGAGTTTGCCGGTTTCTTCGGTCACTCTGCCGAACAGGTCAAGGAATGGCTGGACAAATACGGTCTACAAGTGTCTGCCACCCACACCGGCATTGACGAAGTGCTCGCCGATGTAGAGGGCACCATCGCCTATCATAAGACCATCGGAAACCGCTACATCATTATGCCCGGTTACGACCTGTGGAACCAAAGCCGTCTGGACGAGTGCATCGGCAAGGTCAACTCGGTCATTGATCGCTTGGCCGCCGAGGGTATTACTCTGTGCTATCATAATCATCACGACGAGTTCCGCACCAACGACGACGGCTCCCAACCCTACGAGCAGCTGCTGTATCGCACCAAGTTGAGCATCGAGGTAGACACCTATTGGGCCTACGTAGGAATGAAATATCCCATTAACCTGTTGGAGCGTTTAGGGGATCGAGTCAAGCTCCTGCACATCAAGGATGGCAACGAATCCGGCGCCGGTCAGCCCTTAGGTCGCGGCACCGCTCCCATTAAGGAAGTATATGACTACGCAAAAGAGCACAACATTCTCATGGTGGTAGAGAGCGAGACCCTCACCCCTGACGGGCTCACCGAGGCGCAGATCTGTATGGATTGGCTCCGTTCTGCGGAGTAAGCCTCCTCTTGTTGACTATGGCCAGCGGCGGATGTAACAGCATCCGCCGCTTTTTTGCACATTTTTAAAGAAAAAGTGGAAAAATCGTCGAAATAGCCGATATTTACCATTGTAATTTCGTTTTGTTTGTGCTACAATGATAAAAATCCACTTGTAGAGGAGTCATAATATGAAACATTCCATTCTTCGTCTGTTGGCTGTCGTCGTTGTTCTTACCCTCGTGCTGGGTATGGTCGGTTGCGGCAATAAAGAGCCCGAGGTATCCACCCCCGCTTTGTCCGACACCTCCACCACCACGCAGGACACCACGACCACAACGCAGGAATCCACCAATAAAATTGTTAATCCCTTTACCGGACTGGAAGATATGGATACGGCTAACGCCCGCCCCATCGGCTTAGTGGTCACCGACGAGTCCTCTTCCGTGACACAGCTGAATCTGGAGGCCGCCGATTTTTACATTGAAGCCGAGACCGAGAGCGGTATTCCCCGTATTCTGGCGGTCTTCGCCTCTGTGGATCGTATGCCCGACGTAATCGGTCCCGTCCGCTCTGCCCGCACCCACTTTGTGAAGCTGGCCAAGGCACTGGACACTATCTACTGCCACATCGGCGGATCCAAGGGCGGTAAGGACACCATCAAAGAGCTGGGTGTCAACGATCTGGGTAATGAATACGAGATCAACGAAATTCTGAAAAACAGCGACAACGTATCCTGGAACCGTTCCGCTTTCACCAAAAAGAAAGTCACCGCTGCCATTAAAAACAGAGGCTACCGTACCACTACCTCTACCGTTTCCCCCTTTGTTTTCGGCAAGAAGGAAGGCACCATGCCTGCTACCACGGTGGATATTCAGATCTCCGATACCTATCGGATGGCATTCTCCTATGACGAGAGCACCGGTCTGTACCAGAAGCACCGCAACAAGCTGTCTACTCCCATTCACACCACCTACACCGGCGGCACCATTGAGGTCAGCAACGTAATCGTGATGTATGACCATCGCTACGTAGAGCAGGTAGAGAACAAGGCGGACGGCGGCAAGCTGATTCGTTACGACTTTACGCTGGAAAGCGGCTCCGGCTATCTGGCCAGCGGCGGTACCGCTCGCGAGATCACTTGGAAGCGCACCAACGATCAACTCTCCTTCTTTGAGAGCGACGGCACCACGCCTCTTACCGTGGCAGTGGGCAAAACGTTCGTGTGTCTGGTCAGCGACACGCTGAAAAAGCAAGCCGACATTAAATAACAACCGCAAAAAGGCACCCCGCCCCACCGGCCGGGGGCCTTTTTTTGTTCTTTTGTCAGCGTGTG
>JAZNJO010000038.1:0-16960 GCA_045578085.1 Acutalibacteraceae bacterium
TTATGTCAAGAAATTATCGTCATATAAACGAATATGAAAAAGAAATATTAGAGATGAGAAGACAAGGAAAAAGCAAAAGAGAAATATGTGAAAAGTATGATTTTTCCATAAAGCAGCTAACAGATTTTGTTACAAGGTATAATCGAAAGCAGAAAAAACTTGCCGCTGGAATATCAATTAAGCCAAAAGGCAGACCAAGGAAAGATGGAACCGAATTGCCGCCATCCGTACAACAATTAAGCAAACTCACTCAATTGCAATACGAACTTGCAATGAAAGAGCGACACATAAAGCGATTAGAAATGGAAAATGAATTGATGCGGGATTTTCTCTCGCTCACCGAAAGGAAGTGAGGACAAGCGTAAAATATATGGTAATCTACCGCCATAAGGACAAATATTCCATTAGTGAAATGTGCCGTTTTTTCGACGTATCAAGAAGTGGATATTACGGCTATGTAGCCCGAATGGATATACCTGCTTGGGATCTGCCGCTGGCTGAAAAGATACGGGAATGCCAGGATGAATGCGGCAAAACCTATGGATATCGCAGAGTACATATATGGCTCGAAAAGCACAGTATACACCGGAATCCAAAGACGGTACTCAGAGTGATGCAGAAATATGGTTTGCTCTCGGTAATTAGAAGAAAGAAATATCGCAATTACGGAGAATATCTGCACAAATATCCCAATTTGCTTAATAGAGATTTCTTTGCCGAAAGACCGAACCAAAAGTGGGTTACGGATATTTCGTATATACACACTAAGCAAGGAGTGTTGTATCTCTCGATCATTCGAGATTTGTACGACAACAGTATTGTCGCCTACAAGACCGGCACCGAGCAAAATGTAAATCTTGTTTTGAGTACAATTAGAGAAGCCAAGAAAAAAGAGAAGGTCACCGCAGAGCTGCAACTCCACAGTGACCAAGGCTTTCAATACACATCCCATGGGTATTTTAAGCTAACTCAAGAATACAACATTACTCCATCTATGTCAAGACGTGGTAATCCGTACGACAACGCTTTGGCTGAAAATTTCTTTTCAATTCTCAAAACAGAATGTATCTACCGCGTAAAACTTCAGACCTATGAGGAGGCTCGCCTCCTCATAGGTGAGTACATCCATTTCTACAATCACCAACGCATTCAATTAAAAACAAAACTGACACCACTTGAAAAGCGATGTCAGTTCGTTGCTTAAAATTTAATATTTACTACCATATAGGTCGTTTTTGTGTTGTCCGCACAATTTGGGGCAGTGCAGTAAGAGTCAGCCGTTTTTTTCTTATGTTCTTAGCCCTTCATAATGGCCTCAGCCTCAAGGCAGAGGATAGCTTCCAACTCTGCGGCGGCGGCAATGCTCTCGCCGATAGCCGTGATGTAGGCCTTGACCTTGGGCTCGGTACCCGAGGGACGGATAATCAGTCCGGCACCACCCTCCAAGGTATAAGACAGCACGTTGGAACGGGGCAGGGTCAGGGGCTCCCGCTCGCCGGTGGCCAGATCGGTACGCACCCGCTCGCCGTAGTCGGCACAGGTCAACACCCGCAAACCCGCGATCTCTTTGGGCGGGTTAGAGCGCAGACCGCTCATCAGGCGCTCCATATCCAGCATACCCTGCTCACCCTCGAAGGCCACATTCACTAACGCATTACGATAGAAGCCATGCTCCTGATAGAGCTGCTCCATTCGTTTGAGCAGAGAAACACCCTGTTTGCGGTAGTAGGAAGCCATCTCTACGATGAGCATAGAGGCCACCACCGCATCCTTATCACGGACATAGGAGCCGGCCAAATAGCCGTAGCTCTCTTCGAAACCAATGACATAGCGGTCCGCACGCCCCTCTTTCTCCAAGAAACCAATCTGCTCGCCGATGTACTTAAAGCCGGTCAGCAGGTCGCGGAGCTCGCAATCGTATTTTTTAGCAATGGACTGAGCCATATTAGTGGTAACAATAGTCTTAACCACAACGGGATCAGCAGGCAGAGTACCGTTAGCCTTACGACAGGACACAACGTAATCCAGCAACAGACAGCCTACTTCATTACCGGACATCAAAGTGTAGTCCTCACCGTCCCACACCGCAATACCGACACGGTCACAGTCGGGGTCAGTGGCCAACAACAGGTCGGCAGGCTCCTTCATAGACTTGGCCAAATTCAAAGCACACTCAAACGCCTGACGGATCTCGGGGTTCGGGAAGGGAGCGGTGGGGAAATTGCCGTCCGGCAGTTCCTGCTCCGGCACCACGGTCAAATCCTTGATGCCCACACGACGCAGGGTCTCCCGCACCGGCAGATTGCCGGTGCCGTTGAGGGGGGTATACACCAACCGCAAACCTGCCTCAGCAGTAACGCCGGGATTCACCTGCTGCTCCAACACTTTCTCAGTGTAGCTCTCCAATAGATCGTCCCCGATGATGCGGATGAGACCGCTAGCCACCGCCTCGTCAAAATCCGCTACCTTAACATCCTCAAACAGATCCACCTTCTGGATGAAGGAGGTCACATCGTTGGCATCGTCATCGGTCATCTGGCAACCGTCGGAACCGTACACCTTGTAGCCGTTATACTTGGCCGGGTTGTGACTGGCGGTGACCATAACGCCCGCCTGACACTCAAAATATCGCACCGCATAACTGAGCACAGGGGTGGGCTCCAGTTGGGGGAATAAATGCACCGTGATACCGGCCGCCGCAAATACACGAGCCGTTTCACGGGCGAACACATCCGATTTAATACGGGAATCAAAGGATACCGCTACCGTAGCCTTCTCATAGCGGTCGTTAAGATAGTTAGCCAAACCCTGAGTGGCTTTGCGCACCGTGTAAATGTTCATTCGATTGGAGCCGGCGCCAATGACACCGCGCAGACCGCCGGTACCAAAAGCCAACTCCCGATAGAATCGATCGCGGATCTCCGCATCCTGACCGGCCACAGAAGCCAATTCGGCTACCACGTCCGCATCCTCGGTAGCGCGCTGACACCACAGATTATATTTTGCTGTAATATCTGTCATAGATATCCCTCCTGTATCCTATTCGTGGGACACTCCATCCCACAGTTATATTCATTATAACACGGTTCGCTTCATAACACAACTAAAAAATAAAAAAGCGTTGCTTAACTTCTATATTTATGTTAACATAATAATCAGCATACCAACTAATATCATTAGGGGTGTTTTATTATGAAAGAGCGTCTGTCCCGTCCGCGTCATCCTGCCGTCAATTTCTTCACCGGCTTTTTTGCCGTTCTGCTTAGCATCGTGCTGGTAATTACGGTATTTGCCACCGCCCTGTATTCTTCCATCACCACATTAATCACAAAAGAAAAACTGGCCGCGGTCACTCAGGGTCTGGTAGACAACGTAGTGGACGACTTGTTCGACATCGATAATTTGGAAACCGACCAAGTGGAAGAGATGGGTGAAGCGCAGAGCGCTAATGACCCCGGTTCCGAACAAGAAAACTTTACGTTGGGTAAAACCGATTCCGGCAACACGACCGACGATACGGTGATTCCCACCGTCGGAGCCGAGGATCCCGAAGATCTCATCACAGATAACGAGGTTGTTCAGGACAACATTGATTTCTTCGGGCTGTCCCCCGAAGCAGTGAAGAGCCTGCTCAAAAGCAACGCCTGCGCCGAGGTTATCGAACTCTATACGCAAGACGTTACTGCCGCACTGATGGGCGACGAAATCACTAACCAACTGACCGCCGACAAGCTCAAAGAGATCGTGGCCACCAACATTGACGAGATTGTAAAAATCGCCGTCGAAATGACCGGCGAAACCGATAAGGCAGAAGAGCTTAAACAAATGATCACCGAAACCATGGATACCGAAGCGGATAAGATCATCGCCTCGCTTCCCAAGCCTGAACAAGTTATTCAGCCCATTCAAGAGTCAGGTATCTTAGAAACCATCCAGTTGGTGATGAATCCTATGATTCTGTGGATTGTTACAGGCGTTTGCGTATTCTTCGCCGCGCTGATCTATCTGCTACGCTGCTATCGGTTCGGCGGCTTGCTGTGGGTGGGTATTGATCTGCTTCTCAGCGGACTGCTGTTGGTAGTGCTCCGTATCACAATCCAATCCCCTCCGGTTACCAACCTACTCAATGAATTGGCGCAGGATCTCACTCACGTAGTAACCGCCACCGTGTCCGTTTACACCTCCGGCCTGAGCGCTCGTATGTTCCTGGTGCTGGGGTTGGCACTGCTGTTCATCGGTGGCTATATCGCCCTGTATGTGACCGTGCTGAAAAAGAACCCTGTACCGGCAAAAGATGCGGCGGAACCGATTGCAAAAGAGCCTGCCGCTATCGAGGAATCCGTAGAGGAAACTACCCCCGTAGCTGAAATCAACGAGTAATTCTGTCCATTTCTACATACAAGGAGGTGCCGCTATGTATGAACGACCCAGTCTAACCAAACGGATCATCCACGGCCTGTTGGCTCTCGATCGGGCGGATCACTCCATTGACGTGGAAGCGGTGCCTCTCACCTGCCCCGGTTTGCCCCCCGCCTTTCATCTGGCGCGGGTGGCGGTAGTGGCGGACCTGCATCTACCGGATTTGTTGGTGGCTATCCCCCGTCTGCTCCGCTGTTTGCGGTTACAGCAGCCGGACGCCATCTTTCTGCCGGGAGATCTGACCAATAGCTACACGGATTTTGACGCCGCCGGACTGCGGCAACTGGCGCAGGAATTGGTTAAAATCGCCCCCTGCTTCGCCGTACCGGGCAACCACGAATGGCGGCTGGAACGGGAGCCCCGCTATCGGCAGATACTTACCGAGGCGGGCGTCCACTATATGTGCGACAGCTACGCCGACTGGCACAAGGACGGCGCTACCCTGCGTCTGTTCGGTATGGGGCGCAAACGACCTGCTCCCCTGACCGTGACCGATCAACCCACCATTGTGCTGGCCCATCGGCCGGAATATATGCCCTACTACCGACAGGCGGGCTGGGAGCTGGTCATCTGCGGCCACGCCCACGGCGGTCATGTGCGAGTGGGACACCACTCATTGTTCGCGCCGGATCAAGGCTTTTTGCCTCGGTACACCCACGGGGTATACACAGAAGGAGACACCCGTATGGTGGTGAGCCGCGGTCTGGGCAACAGTTCTCTGCCCTGGCGGGTGAACAACCCGCCCCACCTGCCGATGCTGATTCTGTCCGCAAAACCTACGGAAAAGGAGTAAACAATGCGCACTTTTTCATTTCTTAAACATATTAAACTGAAAAATATGATGATGCTGTCGCTGGCCGGTATCGTTAACGCTTTTGGAATTACGGTATTCCTCAATCCCGTGGATCTTTACGACAGCGGTATCTCCGGCACGTCTATGCTACTGGATCAAGTCACCCCTTTGTCCCTGTCCGTTTTTCTGCTGCTATTGAATATTCCCTTGTTTCTCTACGGATTGAAAAAGCAGGGCGCCACCTTCACCCTCTATGCCATCTACACTGTGGCTGTTTATTCTTTGTTTGCGTGGCTTATTACCGATGTGTTGCCCATTGATGTGGCCATTGCCTCACCACTGGCGAAACAGGATCTGCTACTGTGCGCCCTGTTCGGCGGTCTGATCTCCGGTGTGGGCAGCGGCTTGGCCATTCGCGGCGGCGGTGCTATGGATGGTATTGAAATTATGGCCGTGATCTTCGCAAAGCGCGTAGGGATCTCGGTGGGCACCTTTGTGATGGTGTATAACCTGATCCTATACATTGTCTGCGGCTTTTGGCAACAGGACTGGATCCTGCCCCTCTACTCTATCATCGCTTATGCTGCCGGTGTTAAGACCATTGACTTTGTGGTGGAAGGCTTCGACCGATCCAAATGCGCCATCATCATCACGGTAAAAGCCCAAGAGGTATGCGCGGCTCTATCCGCCACCTTCGAAACCGGTACCACCCGTATCGAAGCCCGCGGAGGCTATTCTTACGCTCCCAAAACCATGATCTACTTCATCGTCAACCGCTTTCAGGTCACCCGTATGAAGGAATTGGTCCACGACATTGATCCCTCCGCCTTTATCACCATCAGCGAAGTAGCGGATGTGTATTCCGCCAACCAAGGTAACTAATAGGTAAAGCCGCCGTGTCAAACGACACGGCGGCTTTACTCATTAATCCAAGAAATCCTTCAGTTTTTTACTGCGGCTGGGATGACGGAGCTTTCGCAGAGCCTTAGCCTCGATCTGGCGGATGCGCTCACGGGTAACATCAAACTCCTTGCCCACCTCTTCCAGTGTACGGGGACGGCCATCCTCCAAGCCGAAACGCAGACGCAGCACCTTAGCCTCCCGATCGGTCAGAGATTGGAGCACCTCATCTAACTGTTCTTTGAGCAGTGTGTGAGAAGCGGCATCCGCCGGCGCGGGGGCGTCGTCATCGGGGATGAAGTCACCCAGATGGCTGTCCTCTTCCTCACCAATGGGAGTTTCCAGAGATACCGGCTCCTGTGCGACTCGCATGATCTCGCGTACCTTGTCCACCGGCATGGCCAGTTCCGTGGCGATCTCCTCGGCAGTGGGCTCGTGTCCGTTCTTGTGTAAGAGCTGGCTGGACACCTTCTTCACCTTATTGATGGTCTCCACCATATGCACCGGAATGCGGATGGTACGGGCCTGATCCGCGATGGCGCGGGTGATGGCCTGACGGATCCACCAGGTAGCGTAGGTAGAGAACTTGAAGCCCTTGGTATAATCGAACTTCTCCACGGCTTTAATCAAACCTAAGTTGCCCTCCTGGATGAGATCCAGGAACTGCATACCGCGACCCACGTACCGCTTGGCGATGCTGACCACCAGACGCAGGTTCGCCTCGGACAAGCGCTTCTTGGCCGCATCGTCTCCCTCGATGATGCGCATAGCCAGCGCCGTCTCCTCCTCAGGGGTGAGCAGCGGCACACGGCCGATCTCTTTCAGATACACCTTAACGGGGTCATCGATTGCCACCTGCTCGGTCACCGCAGGCTCTTCGGTCTCCTCCGTTTCCTGTGTTTCCAGAGCAAACTCCAAATTGTCCAGTTCTACAGTAGCAAAATCGTCGACGACCTCAATGCTATGAGCCTCCAACTGCTCATACAGCTTGTCCATCTGCTCGGGGTCAAAGTCAAACTGCTCCATGGCATCCATAATCTCCTGCGCCGTCAGTTTGCCTTTGCTACGACCTAACTCCACCAAATCGCTGATGAGGGTGGTCTTATCCTTCTTGACCGGTGCATGCTCCGCCAAGAACAGATCCGCCGCAGCGCTAAGCGCCTCTTGATCCATCATCGGCTCCTGTGCCTGTCCGTTCTCTTTTTTGCTCATAATGAGTTCATCCTTTCTGTTTATGGCTTATTTATCTTGTTTCCGAGCGCGGATAGCATCCAGCATATCCTGAATGTCGCTGTCCGCCAGACTCATAGGATCTTGCATCGTACGTAATCGATTTTCTTCCCGAATGACCGCCGCCAATCGCAGCACTTCTTCGGGGGTGACGGTGTGTTCTTTGGCCTCGCTCACCATACGGGCGATATAGGCCATCCCATCCTCATCGTAATTGGCGGATAGAAAAGCCAACTCCACCATCAGTCCTTGCCGCTCTCGCTCTAACAAATGGGCGTACAGCCGACGGTTGAAGTCGGTGACCACTTGCTCCGGAGCCAGCACCTGCCGCACCTGACGGATATAGTCGGGGTGCAGAATGAGGGTGCCGATGAGACCCTCCTCTGCACTGGCAGCACGGGTAAAACGCACCGCATCGGGGTTAACCTGTTGCAATTCTCTGGTTTCTTTACGCATTAGGTTGGGCAGTTGATACCGTACCTCCTGCCGCTGTTTCTTCTTGCGAAGGTTGTCCACCTCCAATAAAACCGCATCCTTGGATACGGACAATAGCTCGCTGAGCCGCCCCGCATAGAGATCTCTTTCCACGGGACTATCCAACTCCGCCAACACCTTGGCCGCCTCGCCGTAATAGGCCAATTTGCCCTCGGCGGTAAGCAGGTTATGATTCTTGCCAATCTCCAACAGACGGTGCTCTACTGCATTGGCTGCCCGCTCCAACAGAAGTTTGAAAGACGCAGCGCCGTTTTTGCGGATAAACTCGTCCGGATCCTTGCCATCGGGGATGGTCACTACCCGCACGTCCAGACCGGTGCGCCGCAGATTTTCAATAGCGCGGCGGGTGGCTTTTTGTCCTGCTCCGTCCGCATCAAAAATCAGGTTGATCCGATCCGCGTAGCGGGCGATAAGCTGCATCTGTTCCTCGGGGAAGGAAGTACCCAGCGCCGCTACCGTGTTGGTAAATCCCGCCTGATGCATGGCGATGACGTCCATATAGCCCTCACACAGATTCAGTTCCCGTCCCTCGTTCTTGGCAAAGTTGAGAGCGAACAAATTGCGGCTTTTACTAAACGCCAAGGTGCTCTCGGTGTTGATATATTTGGGCTTGCTGTCGTCCAGCACACGACCACCGAAGCCCACCACATTGCCCCGTATATCGATGATAGGAATCATCACCCGATTGCGGAACACGTCGTAGGTGCCGCCGTTGCGACCACGGGCTGCCAGAAAAGCCGCCACCAGTTCTTCATCCTTATACCCTTTGGACCGCAGACCCTTTAACAGATAATCCCAGCCCGCCGGCGCATAACCCAAGCCGAAATGCTTAATAGTAGCGTCTGTGTAGCCCCGTTGGTGGTAGTAATCCAGCGCTTCCTTGCCTTCGGGTCGGTACAGAGCGGCGTGATATAGGCGCGCCGCCTCTCGATTGGCCTCTAAGATGCGCATTCGCAGACGGGAGGTCTGGTCATTTTCATTGCGCTGCTCCGGCATTTTCATACCGCTACGATCCGCCAGGAACTTAATGGCGTCGATATAATCCAGATTCTCAATGCGCTTGATAAAGGTGATCACGTCACCACCCGCACCGCATCCGAAGCAATAGAAGGACGAGGTCTCGGGATACAGGTTGAAAGAAGCCGTTTTCTCTCCATGGAAGGGGCACAGCCCCACCAAGTTGCGTCCCCGTCGCTTAAAGGACACATAGGAAGAGGCGACACTTTCAATATCGTTTTTGGCTAACAGTTCTTGTAAAAAGCTCTCCGGCAACGCCATGGTGTCGCCTCCTTTCCAACATTATCGCAGGGTCATCGCCCAGCCGCGGGGGATATACAGTTCGTGGTACATTTCCAAAGCGAAATTGTCCGTCATACCGGCGATGTAATCGCACACCGCTCGACGGGTGCCGTCCCGCTCCCGCACCAAGGCATATTCATCGGGCAGTTTATCGGGGTTTTGCACGTAATACTCAAACAAGGCCGACAGCATACCCGCCACCTTGCTCTCCTCGGTCTTAGCCTTAGAGTTAAGATACAGATAATCGTACATATACGTGTGCAGATCCCAGAAATAGGGTTCCACCGCGGGATCCATCTTGATATCGCCGCCCTCGCTGGCAGTAATCATGGCGGTCACCAAGGTGTCGATACGAGCCGTAGGCGTATCTCCCAGATGCATATGAATCTCCAATGGTACGTCCGCCTCTCGCAACACTCCGCCGCGAATGGCGTCGTCCATATCGTGATTCACGTAGGCAATCTTGTCCGCCCAGCGAACAATCCGCCCCTCAGGGGTGACCGCTTCCTCCCCTTTGGTGTGATGCAGAATACCATCCCGCACCTCCCAAGTTAGATTAAGGCCCATACCGGTGTTCTCCAACTGCTCCACCACCCGCACGCTTTGCTCGTAATGGCGGAAGCCACTCTCTACACACTTATCCAGACATCGCTCACCCGCGTGACCGAAGGGAGTGTGCCCCAAATCGTGAGCCAGGGCGATGGCCTCGGTCAGGTCCTCATTAAGCCGTAAAGCACGGGCGATGGTGCGGGCAATCTGTGCCACTTCTAATGTGTGGGTTAGACGGGTGCGATAATGATCCCCCTCTGGCGCCAGAAACACCTGAGTCTTATGTTTTAACCGACGAAAAGATTTGCAATGAAGCACCCGATCCCGATCTCTCTGAAAAGCGGTACGGTAGGGACTGGGCGTCTCGGAGCGCTGCCGCCCCTTAGTATCGGAGGATAAGGTGGCATAAGGCGACAGGAACTGCCGTTCCACCTCTTCCCACGGGGTATGAATTTCACTCGACATCATCGAACCCCCCCCTTTTTTTACAATCTATATTGTTATACGCGATTTTTATCGAAAACCCTCTTTTTTATCCCAAAAAAACGAAACTTTTATCGGGTTACCGAGAACGGCGCCCACTCCTCTCCGGTGAATGCGACGCTCAACCGTCCGTTACTTCGATCCACCAGCGCCGCCTCCAGTGTCTGCCGCCTCTCCTGCGGCAGGGAAAAGCGCACAGTCACCGCTTCTGCAAACACAGAATCAGTAATGGCGGCTCCCTGCTCCGTCAAAAAAGCAGGCACCCAGCCGTATTGGCTGTAATCGCAAGTGACCTCACCTTGTAAGCACAGGCGCCTCTCCACCACGCCGCCGGCATCCACTGCAATCTTTGCGCCGTGAGAATAGGCACGGACCAATCCGCCTCCACCCAGCAAAATACCGCCGAAATAACGGGTAACCACCACGGCACAATCCGTGAGTCCTTCCTTACGCAGCACATCCAGCACGGGAATGCCGGCGGTGCCTTGGGGTTCTCCGTCATCGGAAAAACGGCAGAGATTGCCCCCCTCCAACACGTAGGCATACACATTGTGAGTGGCATCCCAATATTGCTTTTGACGGGCGCGGATGAAGGTCAGCGCCTCCTCCTCGGTGGTCACGGGCTGAATAGCGCCGATAAAACGGGACTTCTTCTCTACAAACTCATCCACTGCCGCCTTGGCAATGGTGAGATAATTCTTTTGGGGCATATAGACACCTCCGTCTTTCGTTTAAGGGGAAAGAGAAATGGCAGTGCATACTTGCACTGCCATCCTAAGGTTACACTTATTTGCCCAGACCAAAACGCTTGTTGAAGCGGTCCACACGGCCGCCGGCATCGTTCAGCTTCTGCTTACCGGTGAAGAAAGGATGGCACTTGGAACAAATTTCCACGCGGATGTCCTTCTTGGTAGAGCCGGTCGCGATCACATTACCGCAGGCACAGGTGATGGTGGTCTGCTCGTAATTGGGATGGATGCTCTCTTTCATTCTTGTCACCTCTTTCGGGAATTCATAGATTAACGGATAGACTATACCACATCCCGATGAAAAAAGCAAGGGTTAAATCCGATTTTTTTTGATTTTTCCCGATTTCTCTCTCAATTGCACAAAAAAACCGCCGACAGCGAACTGTCGGCGGTCATTAGAGCATTTATTTCTTGGCGGCCTTGGCCTCTTTGCGCTCCATCCAACGGACCCAAATGGGACCGGACAGGAACAGAGAGGAGTAAGAACCGGAAATGGAACCCAGCAGCATCGGCAGAGCGAAGCTGACGATGGAATCCACGTGCATAACCAGTGCAATCACCAGCACCGCCAGAATGGCCAAGCAAGTAGTGGCCGTAGTGACAATGGTGCGGCGCAGCACATGATGCAGAGAGTCGTTGACGATCTCCGTCAGGGGAGCCTCGGAACGACGGCGCAGGGTACGGATACGGTCAAAGATAACGATGGTGTCGTTCAGCGAGTAACCCAAAATAGTCAGCATAACCGCCACGAAGTTATCGTTGAGCTCAATGCCGAAAATCACGAAGGAGAAATACACGATCAGCAGGTCGTGTACCAGCGCGATCAGCGCGGCGCCGCCGGCCGCCCAACCACCAATATTACGGAAGCGGAAACCAACATACACCATCAACAGGACAGCAGCTACCGCCAGAGCGAACATACAGCGGAGCAGGAACTTGGTACCCATAGAAGCGGACAAGGTGTTGGAGCTGAAGATCTCCATCTTATTGTCCTTGAACTCCTTCTGAATCTTATCGTCCATCGCCTGCTTCTGCTCGGTCTTCACCTCGCCGGGCAGCTTGATGGTCACGACGGTGGTGTTATTCACCTCGTCGGTGATCAAGGAAGCATCCTTACCCAGCTCGGCCTGAGCGATCTCGGTCATCTTGTCCATATCGGGAGCGGTCTCGTAACTGTAACGGATCTGGGTACCACCCTTGAAGGAGATATCCAACTTGGTGCCCACGATCACATTCACGATTACGCCCACAAGCATAATCGACAGAGAGAGGATCAAAACGCGCTTGAGGTTGCCTACAAAATCAAACTTTTTCATGCACGCTCACCTCCATAGAACCAAGGATTGCGGAAGATCTTCAAACGGGAGATGGAGCGGAGCATCACGCGGGATGCCCACAGACCCATAACAAAGTTGGTGATAACACCGATGATCAGGGTGTAACCGAAGGAATACACAGAACCGGTAGCGGAAACAGGCAGCCAGCTAAACAGCCAGCCGAAGATACCATTGGCAGAGCCGAAAACGCCCATCAGAACCGCCGCCACAATCAACACGGTAATGTTACCGTCGAAGATGGCCCAGAACGAATTCTTGGAACCGGAACGAATAGCACCATCGATGGTCTTACCGGCACGCAGCTCGTCACGCACCGCCTCGGCCGTGATAACGTTACAGTCCACACCGATACCGATGGACAGGATCAAACCGGCCACACCGGGCAGGGTCATAGTGAAACTGTTAAAGATAGCAAAGTAACCGGAGATAGCCGCTACAGTCAGCGCCATCTGACCACACAGAGCAATAGCCGCCACCACACCGGGCAGACGATAGATAACGATCATCATCACGCACACGGCGATCATAGCGATAATGCCCGCAATGCCCATAGCAGACAGAGCGTTGGCGCCCATGGTAGGAGAGGTGGAGCCCAGACTCTTGGCCTCAATCTCAAAGGGCAGAGCACCAGAAGTGATCAGATCTGCCAGAGACTTAGCTTCCTCGAAGGTGGCAGAACCGGTAATGATAGCCTCACCGGTGTCAATCTGGGTCTGTACCGTGGGGTTGGAGATCATCTGATCGTCCAACCAGATGGAGATGGTTCCCTTGCTGGCCAACTGCTGCTTAGTGGCTTCAGAGAAGGCTTTCTTACCGGAATCTTTTAACTCCAGCACAACCACATTCTCGTAGTTGCTACCGGTATCATCCACAGGCTGATAGGCAGCCTTGGCCGACTTGATGTCGTTACCGTTGAGCACCAGCTTGCCGGTGGGCTTACCCTCGTCGTCGGTCTCAGAGCCGATGTGGAACTCCAACATAGCAGTCTGACCGATCTCCTTGACCGCCTCCTCAGGCGTCTCGGTGGTGCTGGCCCAAGGGAATCGGACAATCACCTGACCGTTAGCCGGATCGGTATAAGCCTCGTAGTCGGTAATGTTTTTGCTGATCATACGCTGTTCGATGATGGTCTTGATACCATCCAGCTGATCACTGGTAGGATTGACATTCTTGTCCGTGGGCCCGAAAATAACGTCCACACCGCCCTGGATATCGATACCCCAACGGATATCGCCGATACCGCGGATAATGGTGTCCGTACGATCACCGTACTGGGTATACACGCCGAAAACAGACGTGACGGTCAGTACCAGGATCAGAGCGGCCACAATGAAGAATGCCACTTTAGGCGTACGCTTCATATGTATAGACCTCCTGTTTGCTTCTGCAGCATAATTAGCCGCATTTCTTACCTATTATACTCGCACTGTTAAGAAAAGTCAATAAAACAATCCAACTTAAATCCAAAAGAAACACACTTTTTCGGTAAATTGGACAAAAAACGGCCGCCTCAGTATGAGCCGACCGTTTTCGTTACATTTTTTCTGCCAACAGTTTTTCCACGCAGGCAATCTCCACGCACAGACAGAACAGTTCCATAGCCGTGGCTAACTCCTCCACCGAAGGGAAGGAAGGAGCAATACGGATATTGCGATCCCGCGGATCTTTGCCGTAAGGATAGGTGGCTCCGGCGGCGGTCATTACCACGCCGGCCTCTTTCAGCAGTTCCACCGTCCGCTTGGCACAACCGTCCATCACGTTGACACTGACGAAATAGCCGCCGCTGGGATGATGCCAGTGCGCCACCCCCATATTGGCCAGTTTATTCTCCAACGTATCCAGTACCACGCGGAAGCGGGGACGCAGAATGGCAGCGTGGAGCTTCATATGCCGTTTGATGCCGTCCAGATTCTTGAAATACCGAATATGACGCAACATATTCAACTTATCGTGACCGATGGTTTGCACGGTCATCCGCTTCTTCACGTCCGCTACGTTGTTGGGGCTGGCCGCCAACACCGCCACACCCGAGCCGGGAAAACTAATCTTGGAGGTGGAAGTGAACTCCACCACCATATCCTCGTTACCGTTCTTCTCCAATTCAGGGTAAATATTCAGCAGCACGTCGCCCTCATCCGCCAGATGGTGCAGGCAATAGGCGTTGTCCCAAATAATGCGGAAGTCGGGAGCCGCCGGCTTCATCGCCGCCAGACGGCGCACCGTGTCATCAGAATAGGTAATGCCATCGGGATTGGAGTACATAGGCACGCACCACATACCCTTGACCTGCGGATCGGTGATAAGCGACTCAATCGTCTCCATATCGGGGCCGTAGGGGGTCATATTCACAGGAATCATCTTAATGCCGAAATACTCGGTCACCGCAAAATGGCGGTCATAGCCGGGAACGGGACACAGGAACTTAACCTCTCCCTGCTCGCACCATGGCTTGTGCCCGCAGACACCGCGGCTGTAACAGGTCGCAATATAATCGAACATCATATTGAGACTGGAATTGCCGCCCACAATAACCTGCTCGGGAGTGAGCCCCAAAATATCCGCGAACAGCCGCTTGATCTCCGGCAGACCGTCCAGCAAGCCGTAGTTGCGCACGTCCAGTCCGTTCTCCGCCCGATAGCCGTCCCGCGCATTGACGCAATCCAGCATATCGAGAGTCAGATCCAACTGCTGAACGCCCGGCTTTCCGCGGGACATATCCAACTGCAGATCCTGCGCTTTATAATGAGCATACTGCTGCCGCAGGGTGATCTCCCGCTGCTGCAACTGCTCTTTTGTCATCTCTTTCAGACGGCTCATATCGGTTCGCTCTCTTCCCTATTGATAGTCACTTTGCCCATTATACTAGATACATTTCCATTTTGCAAGTCAAAAATCACATTCTTGCAAAGTTATTTCAAAAATTTGGAAATATGCCTAAAATGACGCTGTTTTTCGCATAATGAGCGAGCAATTCTGTTATTTTTCAGTAGTTTGCCCATACAAACACCGCTTGTTTCTCCTGTTTTACGGAAATCTTTTGGAATTCTTGCAATTTACTCTTGACAAGCCGGCGGTTTTCCGCTATAATTCCCTTTGCAAATGCGCTATGGACAATTAGCTCAGCTGGTAGAGCATCCGCTTGACGTGCGGAGGGTCAGCGGTTCGAGTCCGTTATTGTCCACCATCACCCAAGACCCGAGCCTTATGGTTCGGGTTTTTGTTTTTGTCAAGCGGAAAACCGCTTGCAGTGGGTCGGGTCAGCGGTTCGAGTCCGTTATTGTCCACCACGCCCACAGCGGACTTTTTATAAAGACCATCGTTTTTTCTTTGCATTTTGCGGGCACCTATGCTACAATGGGTTGGATAGGAGGTGCGGCGATGAAATACTTTACAAAAGAATGGTATCGACAATTGAAGACCGCAAATAAAGATGCCGCACTCCAAGAGGCGCTGGAACGGCCACCGCAAGAATACGCTACCTATTTGAAAGAAAAGAATCTCACCGCCATTGATCGAAAACTTCATTATCATCAATGGCAGGTGTCGGTCGCCTACCGAAGAGGGAACGACTTCTTCATTCACCTGCAACACCCCAACGAGGCGGAACCCACAGTGACTCTTCGTCTGATCGATACGCGGATGATCGGGCAAGAACTCGGCCAGGAACTGGGGAATGCCTATGTTTGGCTGCATCATGAGGTGGATCTCACCTCTTTCGGATATGAACTGCGTCTCCTGCTGGCAGAAAAAGGATCTGCCGCTCTGATGGAATGGACCGTTCACTGTGCTCGTATGGAACTGGCAGAATTTGACCTGTAACACATAGAAAGAAGGCATCACAAATGACTCTCTTTTCCGCTCTGACCGGCACGCTGGTCAACGTGGGCACAGTGCTGTTGGGCAGCGCTCTCGGCCTGCTGTTGGGCAAGGGGCTCCCACAGCGCATCGGTGACGCATTGATGCGAGCGCTGGGTCTGTGTACTCTCTACATCGGCATCTCCGGCTGCTTGACCGGCAACAACACCTTAGTGCTCATTCTGTCCATGGTCATCGGCACCGCCCTGGGTGAAGCTTGCAATCTGGATTGTCTGGTTAATCGTGCCGGTGACAAACTGGAAGCGAAATTAGGCGGCGGGCACACCCCGATTGCCGAAGGGTTTATCACTGCATCGCTGGTATTCTGCGTAGGGGCTATGACCATTGTAGGTTCCCTCAACAGCGGCCTAACCGGCGACCACACCATGCTGTATACCAAGGCGTGTCTGGACTTGATTTCTTCTCTGATCTTTGCCTCCACGTTGGGGGTCGGTGTGATATTGTCTGCCGGCTTCGTGCTGGTGTTGCAAGGCAGTATCGCCCTGCTGGCGAGGATCATCGCTCCCCTGCTGGCCACCAACGTAGTCTCCGAAATGACCGCCGTAGGCAGTCTCATCATCGTAGGCTTGGCGTTAAATCTGCTGGGGATTACGAAACTTAAAATTATGAACTTCATCCCTGCCATATTTCTTCCTATCCTATTTTGCCCTCTTTACGATTGGATAGCCTCTCTGCTGTCCACATTACTGTAATCATAACCACCGGCCGTGCCGGTGGTTTGCACAGCCCCCTTAGGGCATAATGCCGGCTGGGCCTATAGGCCCGCCGAAAGGTTTGCCAACCGCAACTCTTTCACCGGCTGCCCCTAAAGGGGCCGTGTTTTAGCCTTC